>JANYBQ010000695.1 GCA_025360705.1 Betaproteobacteria bacterium
CTTGATCGCGGGCCTGACCACGCCGACCCGAGGCAGTTTGATTTGCGCCAACCGCGAGATTGCCGGGCCCGGCCCCGAGCGCGCCGTGGTGTTCCAGAACCATTCGCTGCTGCCCTGGCTGACCTGCTTTGAAAACGTCTTCCTGGGCGTCGAACGCGTCTTCGGCCAGACGCGTAAGCCTGGCGCTCCCTCGGAAAGCAAGGCTCAGCTAAAAGCCCGCACCGACGCGGCACTGGCGCTGGTCGGCCTGACGCCGGCGGCGCAAAAGCGCCCCGGCGAAATCTCCGGTGGCATGAAGCAACGCGTGGGCATTGCGCGCGCCCTGGCAATGGAGCCGAAGGTATTGTTGATGGATGAACCCTTTGGCGCGCTCGACGCGCTGACGCGGGCACGCCTGCAGGACGAGTTGCTGGCGATCGTCCAGAAGACGCACAGCACGGTGGTGATGGTCACCCACGACGTGGACGAAGCGGTGTTGTTGTCGGATCGCATCGTCATGCTGACCAACGGGCCAGCGGCCACCATCGGCGATATTCTGCGTATCGACCTGGCCCGGCCGCGCCGGCGCGTCGAGCTGGCCGAAGACCGCCAGTATGTGCAGTACCGCAAGGCCGTGATCGACTTTCTCTACACGCGCCAGAGCCATGTCGAAAAGGCCGTGGCATGAAAAAGATGAAACTGGTGGTGGTGGGCAACGGCATGGCGGGCATGCGTACCGTGGAAGAGCTGCTCAAGCTCAGCCCCGACCTGTACGACATCACGGTGTTCGGCACCGAGCCGCACCCCAACTACAACCGCATTCTGCTGTCACCCGTACTGGCGGGCGAACAAACGATCGACCAGATCATCCTGAATTCCTGGGAGTGGTACGAAGAGAACCACATCACGTTGCACGCGGGCAAGACCGTGGTGGCGGTGGACCGCGTCAAGCGCGTAGTACGTGCCGACGATGGGACCGAGGCGCCCTACGACCGGCTGCTGCTGTGCACCGGCTCAAATCCTTTTATCCTGCCGCTGCCGGGCAAGGACCTGCGGGGCGTGATCGCCTACCGCGACATTGCCGACACCAACACCATGATTGACACCGCCAAAACGCACAGGCACGCGGTGGTGATAGGGGGCGGCCTGCTGGGCCTTGAAGCCGCCAACGGGCTGATGCGGCGTGGCATGAGCGTGACGGTGGTGCATGTGGCCGGCTGGCTGATGGAACGCCAGCTCGACGACGTGGCCGGCGGACTGTTGCGCAAGTCGCTCGAGACGCGTGGCCTGAAGTTCCTGCTCAATGCCCAGACCCAGCAGCTGGTCGGCGATGCACCGGGTCGGGTCACGGCGGTGAAGTTCAAGGACGGCTCCGAGGTGGCCGCGGACCTGGTGGTAATGGCGGTCGGCATCCGGCCCAACACCTTGCTTGCCGAAGCCATGCGCCTGCATTGCAACCGCGGCATCGTGGTCAACGACACCATGCAGACCGTGACCGACGCGCGGATCTATTCGGTCGGCGAGTGCGCCGCGCACCGCGGCATAGCGTATGGCCTGGTCGCGCCGCTATTCGAACAGGCGAAGGTCGCCGCCAACCACCTGGCGCAGTTCGGCATTGGCCGCTACATGGGCTCGCTGACCTCGACCAAACTCAAGGTCACGGGCATCGACCTGTTTTCGGCCGGCAACTTCATGGGCGGCGAAGGCATGGAAGAGATCGTGATGAGCGACCCGTTCGGCGGCGTCTATAAAAAACTGGTCATCAAGGACGACAAGCTGGTCGGCGCCTGCCTGTACGGCGACACGGTGGACGGCAGCTGGTACTTCAAGCTGCTGCGCAACGGGCGCAATGTGAAGGACATCCGCGACAAACTGATGTTCGGTGAGTCCAATATCGGCGACGTCGGCCATGAAGGCCACAACAGCGCCGCGACCATGCCCGACAACGCGGAAGTCTGCGGCTGCAACGGCGTCAACAAAGGCACTATCTGCAAGGCCATCAAGGACAAGGGCCTGTTCACGCTGGATGAAGTGCGTAAACACACCAAGGCCAGCGGGTCCTGCGGGTCCTGCACCGGCCTGGTGGAGCAGATCCTGATGTTCACGGCCGGCGGCGACTACTCCGCCACGCCTAAAACCAAGGCCATGTGCGGCTGTACCGACGAGGGACACCAGGCGGTGCGCGAAGCCATTCGCAGCCACAAGTACCTGACGCACGCCGATGTATATGCGGGCCTCGGCTGGCGCGCACCGAATGGCTGCGCGAGTTGCCGTCCCGCCGTCAATTACTACCTGATCAGCAGCTGGCCCAAAGAGGCGAAAGACGACCCGCAAAGCCGCTTTATCAACGAACGCAGCCACGCCAACATCCAGAAGGACGGCACCTACTCGGTGATCCCGCGCATGTGGGGCGGCGAGACGACGGCGGACGAGCTGCGCCGCATTGCCGACGCGGTGGACAAGTACAAGATTC
>JANYBQ010000016.1 GCA_025360705.1 Betaproteobacteria bacterium
CGCACGGTGGCGCGCCTGTTCCGCACCGAGCTGGGCACCAGTTACCAGCAATGGCGCCAGCAAGCCGTGCTGGCCCACGCCTTGCCGATGCTGGCACGCGGCGTGCCGGTCAGCCAGGTCGGCGCCGCCAGCGGTTATGCCAGCGACAGTGCCTTCTCGGCCATGTTCAAGGCCGCGATGGGGCAGTCACCGAGCCATTTCCAGAGCCGGAATGCGCTCGGTTGATACGGGTGCAAGCTATCTAGACGAGTACTGCCGGATATCTTCGACAGATATGGCGCTGCCAAGCACCCGTTGATAGTGCCGCTCTTCGACAACTTTGACTTCGTCGTCTTGCATCGCCATCTCGAACATAACGATGCAATCGTTCTCCATAAACTGCGCCGAGATCGGTCTGCATATCAGATTCGGAAAAGCCGCGGCGCACCATGCCATGTCCTGCTCGGTCTGAACGACTCCATGCTTATCCGAGCCTCCCTTCGCTTGCACCGGAACGATGAACTGGCGTCCATTTCGGTCTATGCCGACGTAAACCTCGTCGATCTCGATTTGACCGATGTCCTTCACCGTAGTTCGTAAATGGTTCTGCAAAGAGTACGCGGTGATGCCGAGAAACACATCCACCAAACGGTTGTAGCGCACCTTCGCCAACAAGGCTTGCTCGTCGTTGAGGGCATAACTCACGATGATCTCGGGAGTTGCATCCGGCACTTTGATCGTGAGCATGTCATCGCGAGGCGCGATCCGCACGCTCTTCACCAGCTTGAATCGATACAGCCCTTTGCCAGCACCTTTTACGATCCATTCGCGACCCTCAGCAGCCGTAGACGCGATGGACGTCGGCAACTCGTTTCTGTACCGGAACGAATACATCACGTCGCCAAAATTCTTGGGAGGCTCTATCTTGAGCGACTTCGCAATTGCGTCGAACTCGTTGCGGTTGAAAATGAACTCGGTCGCGCCTTTGGCGTAGTGCTTTTCGAACACCCTTCCAATAATCGCCTGATAGCGATTCTCGGGTTTGTTCGGCATGGTCTTTTTGAGAACCGGCTTATTCACAAAGTCGCCCTTGCGCAAGCTCATACTGCGCATTCACCGGGATTTTCCGCAATCGTTGCGCAATCGTGTCGTGTGGCACTTCATAGTGACGCGCTGCATCGCCCATATCGAAGGTCAAGAATCCGCCGTCTTCGATTTGGACCACATCTTGAGGCCGCTTTGGCTGCAATCCCAGCGCCTTGAGGATTTCGCCCGCAACGGCACGACCTAAAAGAGGCGGAACGCTGTTGCCTATCTGGCGAAAGCCATGCCATTTGGTCGAATGAAAACGAAACCAATCGGGGTAGGAATGCAAACGAGCGGCCTCGCGGACCGTTATGACTCTGGGCAAGAACGGATGAATCGGGCGTGGCGATGTAAACGCACCGCGAGCGCTATCTGTTCCCGCTCGCAGCGTATTGCAGAGCCCATTCGGCGCAAGCTTTCGGAAGCGGCTGATCGGTTCGGTCTTGCCACCCTCCGTAGCCTCGAATCGTTGCCTGGAAAGATTCGTGTGCTCGGTTCGCAAACTCGACGTAAGCATGTCCGGGTCGTACGACCTCGCATAACCATAGTTGTCGGGATCTTTTTTCAGGCCTCTCAATTGCAATGCGTAGCCGCTCCACGTTTTCCATTGAGCCCTTACGAAATCCACGCCGCGCAGTTCACTGAACCCATCTGCGTCGGGCAAATCTCCTATAGCGTCCCAAACGGTGGTGCGCTTGGAGCTGGGCTTTGGATATTGAGGTAAGGCTTGTCCTTGCCTAGCGGCAATGAGGAATAGGCGGCGGCGATCTTGAGGTACTCCATAATCCGCTGCATTCAGAACGCTGTAAGGCTGCAGCACTCGATAACCGCATTCCTCCAACGATGCAATCAATTCATGCAGGAAGCCGATGTGCTTGCCTTGCGTCAAGCCTTTGACGTTCTCGAACACGCAGTACTTCGGCTGAAGTTCTCGAACGAGCCGAACGTAATGGAAAACAAGTTGATTGCGTTGATCGTCGAGGGCTCTTTTTCCGATCATCGAAAAGCCTTGACAGGGCGCGCCGCCGAAAACGACGTCGATATCTTTTTTGCTAAGGCCCGCGCGGACCCGAACGTCATCGCCGGTGAGACCGATAACGCTGGCGCAGATGGTCTTGCAGTTAGGAAAATTTCGCTCGTGGGTAGCGCAGTGGATAGGGTCAATTTCCACGGCCGCCGCAATATCGAATCCCGCCTGCTCAAATCCGAGAGACATGCCTCCCGCGCCAGCGAAGAGGTCTATTCCAATGGGTCTTGCCATCACTGAGCCTTTCGATTTTTCGCACCGATTTTGCGCGAAGAATTGCTGTATAAGTGTACAGCACTTTCATACGAGGCAAAGGCGTCATCTAAACTGCCTCGAATGACCGACCACGTAGACCGAAGAACACGCAGCGCAATCATGGCAGCGGTGGGATCGAAGGACACGGGGCCGGAGCTCAAGCTTCGAAAAATGCTGCACGCACTGGGCTATCGGTACCGGCTGCACGACGTTCGCCTTCCCGGCAGGCCCGACATTGTTTTTGCGCGGCTACGAGTTGCGGTTTTTGTCAATGGCTGCTTCTGGCATCGGCACGAAGGATGCCGTTACGCAACGACGCCGAAGACGGACCCCGATTTTTGGCAATCCAAGTTCGACGCGAATAAAGCGCGGGACAAACGTAACATCGCGGCGTGGAAGCGCCTCGGATGGCGAGTCGCGGTAGTGTGGCAGTGCCAACTGAAATCGCCGCAAAAGGCGCTTTCCAGGGTGGTCGGATTCCTTGACCGCGCCGAGTAGTCCCCGCGCCTGCCGGGAGCTCACAATCCTTACGTCCCAGAAATCCCTCACTTCGCTCGCCGCATTCATCAAAGCTGGCTTTTTGCCATCGTTCAGCGTCGGCGGTTCTTCTGCCTCAGCCACCCGGCACCTGGACGCTTGGCGCATTGAGTTGATCCTGCAAAACATTAGTCTGCGACAGAAAACTCCGGCGCGGCAGAGGTGGGACCTGCTCCAGGTCGGCCAGGCCAAGACGGTAGTGCCAATAGGCCCAAGAGCGTTCTTCAAACTGACCGGCCTCCGCGTACTGAAGTACCTCGCGCAGAACGTCGTCACCCACCAGTCGGGCGAGGTCCTGAATGTCGTCGTGGTCACCGATGTTCATGACCTGCGCAATCACGCGTTCGGGCATGGCCACGGACTCATCGGGTGTTTTCCACCAGATGTACTTGCTGGCAAACGGCTTCAAGGCATTGCGGTCGATCTGGCCCATGCACCATTGTCTCCCAGCCAGCCGTAAAAAACACGGTGGCCCTCCAGAGCGGCAAACACCCTAACCGCGTGGCAGCTTCGGCTCCACATCGGTCACATCCACGGTGCGCTCGCGGCCTGGCGCCGCGGGTGGGCCGCCGTCAACGGTTCGCGCACCCTGCTGATGCCGGGTGCGGTACATGCGGTTGAAGCCGCCGCGTGGATCGACGCGCATTACGAACGGCAGCACCGGCTGGCCCGTGAGCCGGGCCCAGAGGTAACGCAAACCCCAAAGCG
>JANYBQ010000043.1 GCA_025360705.1 Betaproteobacteria bacterium
GCGAGTTGGTAACGTAGTTGGGCTGGTCGGCTGGCGCGGCATGGTGGGGTCGGTATTAATGGACCGTATGCAGGCCGAAGGCGACTTCGGTTTGATCGAGCCGATTTTCTTTTCAACCTCCAACGCAGGTGGCAACGCGCCCGCGGTTGCGAAAAACGAAACGACTCTAAAAGACGCGCTGGACATCGCGTCTTTGAAGCAGTGCGACATAATTATTACGGCGCAAGGTGGCGACTACACCACCGCTATTTTTCCGAAACTCCGCGCCGCCGGCTGGACCGGTCACTGGATCGATGCAGCGTCTACGCTGCGTATGAAGGAAGACGCCGTCATTGCTCTGGATCCCGTCAACCTGCCGGTTATCGAGAAAGCACTGGCTCAAGGCGGCCGAAATTGGATTGGCGGTAACTGCACCGTGAGCTGCATGCTGATGGGGGTTGGTGCGCTTTACAAGGCCGGTTTGGTGGAGTGGATGACCAGCATGACCTACCAGGCTGCTTCAGGTGGGGGCGCGCAGCACATGCGGGAGCTTTTAAACCAATTCGGCGCACTCAATGCGGAGGTGGGCGACATGTTGAATGACCCGATGTCGGCGATTCTGGAAATCGACCGCAAGGTGCTTGCGAAGCAGCGTTCCCTGAGCGCCGATGAGACCGTGCATTTTGGTGCGCCTCTGGCAGGCAGCCTGATTCCCTGGATCGACATGGATTTAGGCAATGGCACCAGCCGCGAAGAGTGGAAGGGCGGCGCGGAGACCAACAAAATTCTGGGACGGGGCGTGGCGTTTGGAACGGCTGAAATACCGGTGGATGGGTTCTGTGTGCGGGTTGGAACCATGCGCTGTCACAGCCAAGCGCTGACATTCAAGCTGAAAAAGAATGTTCCGACAGCGGACGTTGAAGCGTTGATTGCGGCCGACAATGCTTGGGTCAAAGTTGTTCCCAACACGCAAAAAGCCAGCATCACCGACCTGACGCCGGTTGCGGTTACCGGGAAGCTCGGAATTCAGGTGGGGCGCATCCGCAAACTTGCGATGGGGCCGGAATATCTGGGTGCCTTCACGATTGGCGATCAACTTTTGTGGGGCGCTGCCGAACCCCTTCGGCGCATGCTGCGAATTCTGCTGAGCGCCTGAGTTTGCATTGACAACAATACGCCGTTGTCGTTTGGCAACATCATCAACCCGCGCAAGTAGCAGTGCTTCACTCTCGGATGCGTAAGCTCTTTCTCAGCTTGTCAGGCTAAGACATTGATGTTATGGTACTTTTCGGGGTTTGCGTGGCGCGGCGTTCGTTCACACAAGGTGCGTTGTTTTGTGGTTCGCCCGAGCATTGGAGGCTAATAAATTGATTTCTAAGTCACAACGCTGTCGCAAGACCGCTCTGGCATCGTTGCTCGTTGGTTTATTGAGCCTTTCCGGTTCTAACGCCTTGGCGCTTGCGCTTGGACGAATCACGGTGCAGTCCGCGCTTGGCGATCCGCTTCGCGCCGAAATCGACATCCTCGACATCAATGCGGAAGAAGCATCTTCGCTTAAAACATCTCTTGCGTTGCCGGAAGCATTTAAAGCCGCGGGGCTGGAGTACAACCCGGCGCTGGCGGGTGCCCAGATTTCGTTGCAACGTCGCGCGGATGGCCGCGCCTTCATCCGTTTGACGAGCGACAAACCGGTCACTGAACCGTTTGTAGATGTCATTGTGGAAACAAGCTGGGCAAGCGGCCGCATCGTGCGCGACTACACGATGCTGTTGGACCCGCCAAGCTTGCGCGCGGCCCCGGTAATTGCGCCAGTGTCACCCCAGGTGTCCGCGGCAACCATCATCCCCGCTCCGGCCATCAGCAGCCGGCCCGCGCCTGTTCCCACGCGCCCCGCGGCCGTCACACGCAGGGCGCCTATCACTGTCACTGCCGAACCCTCGGTAGCCAAGCCACGCAAGGACGGTGAGAATCGCGTCATCGTGCGACCCGGTGACAACGCCAGCAAAATTGCAGCGGCAAGCAAACCGGCACAGGTGTCGCTTGATCAGATGCTTGTGGCATTGCTCCGGGCCAATCAAGACGCGTTTGTCAACAGCAACTTGAATCGGCTGAAGGCTGGTGCCGTTCTGACAATTCCCACAGAGGAGCAGGCGCGAGCCTTGACGGCTCCGGAGGCATCCAAAACCGTGATCGCGCAGAGCCGTGATTTCAACGACTTTCGCAATAAACTGGCCACCAATGCGCCTAGCCTTCCAGTGGCCGCTGCGGACCGCAAGGCGGGGGGAAATATACAGACTCAGGTAGACGACAAGAAGTCCGCGGCTGCTACGCCGGACAAGCTGACGTTGTCGAAAGGCGCGATAACGGCCAAGGCAGCGGAAGAGAAGATTGCGCAGGAAAAGGCTGCGAAAGACGCGACGCAGCGAACGGCGGAACTGTCCAAGAACATCAAGGATTTAAGCAGCCTGGGAGCAGCTTCCGGTGCTACCGCCGCTGCCCCGATTGCGGTGCCGGCGCCAGCACCGCTGTCAGTACCTGCTGCAGCACCGGCATCGGCCCCTGTGATGGTGTCCACGCCTGCTACAGCCCCCGTAGCGATGTCTTCCGCGCCAGTCGTCGCAACGACTCCCGCAGTACCGGTCGCCGTGGCTGCCCCGGCGCCGGCTCCAACTTTCAAGCCTGTCCCGCCCGCAGAACCAGGCTTTGTAGACAAGCTGCTCGAAAATCCAATTATCCTGCTTGGTGCTGCTGCACTGATCGCGCTACTGGCTGGCTTGGGCATCTACAAAGCACGGCAGCGCAGAAATGTCGCGGAAGTCGACAGTGCCTTTCTTGAAAGCCGCTTGCAACCGGATTCATTTTTTGGCGCCAGCGGCGGGCAGCGCGTTGACACCAACGACGGTGCAGCAACCGGCTCGTCGATGGTCTACTCGCCGAGCCAACTCGACGCCGCTGACGACGTAGACCCGGTGGCCGAGGCCGACGTTTATCTGGCTTACGGGAGGGATCTTCAGGCTGAGGAGATTCTCAAAGAAGCGCTGCGGACCCACTCCGGCCGCATCGCCGTGCATCAAAAACTGCTTGATATTTATGCCAAGCGCCGCGATGCCAAGGCCTTCGAGGGTATGGCCAATGAAGCTTTCAAGCTGACCGGCGAACAAAGCCCCGAATGGGCTCGCATTTGCGAGCAGGGACTGGGTATCGATCCGACCAACGCGCTTTACCAGCCCGGCGGACAGCCCGCTCTCCAGAACCAGACAGCCGCGTTACCCGCGCGTGATGTGCAAAACTTCGCGGCAGCCAGCGCGGCGACCCAAAAGCTAATCGTGTCACCTGTCGCTGCGCCCGCTCCAGCAGCTGTCGACGTCGACCTGGATCTGGATTTTTCGCTTGACGAGGAACCCGCCAGCGCAATAGTGGAGGCAAAGCCGAGCCAATTGGAACGGACTGTGGCGATCAGTCCAGTCGCGTCGGCATCAGCGCCGCTGGACATGGATTTTGGCGTGACTACCGAAGCCATGGCCGCCCCTGCGGGTCCGCATAAGGCCGTACCCGTGGAACTTGACTTGCCGGACCTTTCGATGGCAAACGACACAGTCGCGCTTGCTCCAAGCGACAGCGAAGACTTCCGGCAACAAGCCGAAGTCAGCTTTGGCTCCACAAGTCCGATCCCGCTTCAATCGACCCACGCCGCGCAGACGCCTTTTTCGACTGTAGACGCTCCGCTGCCAGATGTGAGTTTCGGGTACACCAGCCCCAGCGAATTGACGGCATCGCAGGCCCCGCTGAATCCGCCTGCAGCGGCAGACTCCGGCATGTTGGAGTTCGACTTGGGCACGCTGTCTCTGGATCTGGACCCGGTTGCAGAAAAGGCTGCGACAGGAACAGCGGTCGAAGCCGAAGATCCCCTGGCCACAAAACTGGCACTGGCCGAAGAGTTCGTGTCTATCGGCGATGATGACGGCGCGCGCGCGCTGATTGAAGAAGTTATCGCCGAAGCATCGGGGGACCTGAAAACCCGGGCGCAACGTGCGCTCAGCAGCCTGGGCTAGGAGCCTGTCGGGCTTGGGACGTCGAAAGCGAAAATTGGCCCCAGCTAGGACAGTTTTTGCCGGATTTGCAGGCCCATAGCCCAGCTATGGGACAAAAAGACGGTGAAAAATGGCCCGCTGCGGCCGATTTG
>JANYBQ010000055.1 GCA_025360705.1 Betaproteobacteria bacterium
GTTGGCGGTGACCGCGAAACCATGCTCCAGCTGGGCCGCCGCATGATGTTCCTGCAAGGCGTGGATCTTGTCGTGATAGGTCTGCTTGCGCGCTACAAAAATACGCATCGACCCAAGGTCCACATCGGGCGCGCGGAAGAACATCGGGCCGTCGCTGTCGGGCGTATCCCCCGCAACCAGCACCGGCTTTTTCCACGGGTGGATGTAGGTATGGATGGCCGCCTGTTTGCCTTCGTACCAGGGCATGGGCGCCCACAGGGTGTGCGTCAGCTCCATGTCCCACAAGTCAGCCGGCACATATTTTTTTTGCGTAATAAGCTTGCGCGCCGTGGTGACCTGGCCAGTCGTCCGGTCCCTGAGCAACAGCGACACACCGATCACGTTCTCGGGCTTCACGTTGTAGCCGTATTGCGGGTCGGCCAGCAGCATACGCACCAGTTCCTCGGCGGCGGCGCTGACCACGAACACCTCGATACCGTGGGCCGCGAGGGTGCTGTACAGCTCCTGCTGGCCGCGCTGCAGCCGTGGCGGCTGCACTTCAATCGTCCTGATCGCATCGCCCTCGAACACTTGCGCCGATATCGGGCTGCCGCTGGCCAGCATAGCGTCGAGATGGCCCTTGAGTTCGCGCAGCGTAAAGCCGGCAAAAATCTGGGATGCCCAGGGGTAGCCCACCTGGTCGTCGATCTCGCCAAGCCGGAAGTAGTAACTGTGCAGACTCTCGCGGTGCGCGGCACTATCCTTGAATGGAATGATCTTCAGGGACGGATGCATGGTGTCGCGTGTCAACACGCCGCGCGCCTCCATGAACGGCAGCAACGCACCCACCAGGTCGTGGTGGTACGAGGTGTTGTCGGCATCGAACACGGCATACGCACCGCGATGCGCATTCGCCTTGATCAGCGCGTTGATTTGCACTGCGGCCGCAGCCGGCCAGTGGCGCAGCGCTGGGTCGGCGGAATTTTCGGGAGGATTTTGGGAGGCGGGCATGGCAAAGCGGTGGCTGTGAGGTGGGCGCGGTAGGTCGTCCTAGCGCTGCTGGGTCAGGTACTGGGGATGCACGAAATACGGCGCGCCCGACGCCCGCAAGGGCTCGCGCCCGCTAATCACATCGGCCAGCTTCTCGGCCATCATGATGGTGGGCACGTTGAGGTTGCCACTGACCACGTCGGGCATGATGGACGAGTCCACCACACGCAGGTTCTGCACGCCGTGGACCCGCGCCACCCCGTCGGTCACCGCCATCTCGTCGTTGCCCATGCGACAGGTACACGAGGGGTGGTAGGCGGTCTCGGCATTGGCCCGGATGTGTGCGTCGATCTGTGCGTCGGTCTGTACCGCGGGCCCGGGCGACAGCTCCGCGCCGCGATAGGGATCAAACGCTTTTTGCGCGAACACCTCGCGCGTCAGACGAATCGCGGCGCGCATTTCCTTGCGATCCTGCGCGGTACGCATGTAGTTGAAAAGAATTTCCGGCGCGTCGGTGGGCTTGGCGCTGCGTACGCGTACATGGCCGCGGCTGGTCGGGCGCATCGGACCCACATGGGCCTGGAAACCGTGTCCGGTGGCGGGTGCCTTGCCGTCGTAACGCACTGCCATGGGCAAAAAGTGGTACTGCAGATCCGGATGTTTGACACCGGCCTCACTGCGGATAAAACCACCCGACTCGAAATGGTTGGTCGCGCCCAGGCCGGTGCGAAACAACAACCACTCGGCGCCGATCTTGAGCTTGACGAAGGGGTTAAGCGCCGAATACAGCGTGATGGGCTGCGTGCTTTCGTACTGCACATAAGTTTCGAGGTGGTCCTGCAGGTTCTCGCCCACCCCCTTGAGCGGGGCCGTGACCTGGATACCCAGCGGCTGCAACAGGGCCGGGTCGCCAATGCCCGAGAGTTGCAGCAACTGCGGCGAGTTGATGGCGCCGCCGCACAAAATCACTTCGCGGCGTGCGTGCAACTGCGTGAGCGTGCCGCCGTGCTCCACCTCGACCCCCACCGCGCGCGGCGCATCCGGCGGACCTTCAAAAAGGATACGCGTCACCAGCGACCTGGTTCGCAGTTTGAGATTGGCGCGTTTCAGCGCGGGCCGCAAATAGGCCATCGCGGCACTCCAGCGCCGGCCTTTATAGACCGTCATGTCCATGGCGCCAAAGCCTTCTTGCTGATAACCGTTCATGTCTTCCGTGAACGGATACCCGGCCTGCTGTCCGGCGTCCACGAACGCCTTGTACAGCGGGTTGATGCATTGCCCGGTGCTCACATGTAGGGGTCCCGCGTCGCCCCGGTAATGGTCGCCACCCTTGGCACGGTGTTCGGACTTGCGAAAATACGGCAGGCACTTCGCATAGGTCCAGTCCTCCAGCCCCGGCCGCTGTGCCCAGCCTTCGTAGTCCAGTGCATGACCACGGACGTAGACCATGCCGTTGATGGATGACGATCCACCGATCACGCGGCCACGCGGCGCGTGGATGCGCCGGTTGTCCATGAAAGGCTCGGGCTCGGACTGGTACATCCAGGTGTAACGCGGGTTGGCCATCGGATACGCAAACCCCGACGGCATGTGGATGAACAGGTTGTGGTCCATACCCCCGGCCTCGAGCACCAGCACACGCACTTCCGGGTTCTCGCTCAGGCGATTGGCCAACACGCTGCCGGCCGAACCGGCGCCCACGATGATGTAGTCGAAGACGTCGTCAGCCATCTCAGTTACTCCAGCGTGTACCGGTCGACCAGCGACACACAACGCTCACTGCTGCGAGAGCATGCTGGTCACTCGTCGCGGAAATTCGGGACACGTTTTTCGCTTGTTCGTGCTCGCGGCAAAGGGTTGTTTGTGTTGGGCGCGAAAACCGACACCCTTTGCTCGCGGCAGTCGGTACCCGGCGGGGGCGATCTCTGTGGCGGCGAGAAGCGCAGCACAGGGGTCGGCGCGCGTAGCGCGCTTCGTAAACATTCTCATCGCGGTTGTTTGAACGTAGAGAGCGAAGCGAACAAAGTGAGTTCCGCGATGCGACCCCTGTGTGAGCATCGCAGCGCAGTCGCAGCGAAGCGAAGACCGCCACAGTGTGAGCCCCCGCCGGGTACCGACTGCCGCGACGCGAGCACTCCGCATTACCTTCTTCAACGATAACCACATGCCACCTCGCCCAGCTCGACATACACCGTCTTCAGCTGCGTGTAATGGTCCAGCGCAGCCATGCTGTTTTCGTGGCCGATGCCGGACTCGCCCGCGCCACCGAACGGCATTTCGATTGGCGTCACGTTGTAGTTGTTGATCCAGCACAAACCGGCTTTGAGTTTGGCCGCCACGCGATGGGCCCGCGCCACGTCATGCGTGAACACGCCCGCTGCCAGGCCGAAACGGCTCGCGTTGGCGCGTGTGATCGCCTCGGCTTCGTCGTCAAACACCAGCATCGCCAGCACCGGCCCAAATATTTCCTCGCGCACGATACGCATGTCGTCGCGGCAGTCCGAGAAGATGGTCGGCGCAACGAAATTGCCGCCTGGCAGCCCGGCTACGTCAATGCGCTGGCCGCCGGCGGACAAGGTGGCGCCTTCACGCACGCCGCTGGCGATGTAGTCCATCACCTTGCCGGTATGTGCGGCGGAAATCAGCGCGCCGACTTCGGTTACCGGGTCCATCGGGTCGCCGACACGCAACAGCGCAGTGCGCTCCTTGAGCCGCGTCAGAAAACGATCGGCCAAACCGCGTTGCACAAAGACACGCGTGCAATTGGTGCAAACCTCGCCTTGCGTATAAAAGTTACCCATCATCGCGGCGGCCACTGCCTGCTCCAGGTCCGCGTCGTCGAACACCAGCAGGGGCGATTTGCCGCCGAGCTCCATGGTGACGCGTTTAAGCGTGCCGGCGGCTGTCTGCATGACCTTCTTGCCGGTCGGCACCGAGCCGGTCACCGACACTTTGGCGACACCCGGATGCGCGGCCAGCAATGCGCCGGTCGCGCCGCGACCCTGCAGCACGTTGAACACTCCGGGCGGCACACCGGCTTCGAGATAAATCTCGGCCAACTTGACGGCGGTAGACGGCGTGAGTTCGGAGGGCTTGAAAATCATCGCGTTGCCGGCTGCCAGCGCGGGCGCGGACTTCCAGCACGCGATCTGTAGCGGGTAGTTCCAGGCACCGATACCCACACACACGCCCAGCGGCTCGCGCCGCGTGTAGGCGAATGCGTTCTTGAGCGGATACTGCGCCCCGGCAAGCGTGGCCGCCGCACCGGCGAAATATTCGATGCAGTCGGCGCCGCTGTGCACGTCCACCACCAGTGCTTCCTGCAAGGGTTTGCCGCAGTCGACCACTTCCAGCGCGGCCAGTTCTTCGTTGCGGCCGCGCAGCAACTGCGCGGCACGGTGCAGGATACGACCACGTTCAGTGGCGGTCATGGCCGACCAGACTTCGAACCCGCGCTGGGCCGCGGCCACCGCCGTATCCACGTCGGCGCTGGACGCGTCATGCACCGCGCCGATCGATCGGCCGGTGGCAGGATTGAGGTTCTCGAAACTCCCACCGCTGCCGACCAACGGCTTGCCGTCTACAAAACTGGGTATGGTGTTGTCGCCCATTGCACTCTTTCTTTCCAACAATGTCTGTTTCAGGCAATTTCCGTTCAACATGAGGCCGACTTCGACAAGCTCAGCCACCACGGAGGTAAGGACTATCGATATCAGCGCCGCAGCGAGGCAATGACTTCCGGCAGGCCGTCCCTGCCGTCAAACGTAGTCACGCCTTTTAGCCATTGCTCAACCAATGCCGGATTTTTCCTGAGGAAATTACGTGCTGCCAGATTTGGTTTTACCTTCTCCAATATCGGGCCCATGACCTGGTTTTCCATGTCGGTCGTAAATTGCAGCTGGTGCAGAAAGGCCGACACATTCGGGCAACGCGCCTCGTAAGCTGGAGGTACAACGGTGTAAACCTTGGCCTCGCCCAAATTGGCGCCGAAAACCTCGTCGCCGCCAGCGAGATAGCGCATCTTCATGCGCAGATTCATCGGATGCGGCTCCCAGCCCAGAAACACGATGGCTTTTTTACCGTTCACCGCGCGCTGAGCTTGCATCAACATTCCGGCTTCAGAGTCCTCCACCAACTGGAAGTTCTGCAAACCGAACCGGTTGTCGCGGATCATGGCCTGGATCAAAACATTGCCGTCACTGCCCGGTTCGATGCCGTAGATTTTTCCCTGCAACTCCTTCTGGAAACGCGCGATGTCGGCAAAATTCTTGAGTCCCCTGTCGTACAGATATTGCGGCACCGCCAGCGAATACCTGGCGCCCACCAGGTTGGGCTGCGCCAGCACCTTGATCTGGCCGGCTTTTACAAACGGCTCCATCAACGGCGTCATCGCAGGGTTCCAGTAGCCCAGGAACACGTCGATCTGTCGGTTCTTGAGGCCCGTCAACGCCACTGGAATCGACGCAAAAGTCACCGACGGTGTGTACCCCAAACCCTCCAGCATCACCGACGCCAAGCCGGTCGTGGCGGCGATGTCGCTCCAGCCCACATCGGCGAAACGCACGTTTCGGCAAGACGGCTCCTCGGCCGCCGCGGCAGGCAGGCACAACGACAGAAGGGCCAACGCGGCAGCTACCAGTTTGCATTTCATCGCCACGCCTCCCATTGCAAAAGTCCCCTCAACCCCAATCACACGCCAATCACCGAAGCGGGCGATTTTACGGGGGCGCTGCGGAGCTGGCATCGCGGCGCGCGGCACGGCGCCCGCGCGCGGAAGACTCGGTATTGATGACGGTGCGCTCGGGCAAAGTCACCACTTCACGCAGCCGCTCGTAAGGCGCGGTGAGATGTGGAATCGCCATCGCTTCGACAAAAAATTCCTGGAAACGCGGCTCGACCGCGGTCTCAATTTTTTCGACTCGGCGTACCAGCTGCTCGATCTCGCGCCTTGAGCGTTGGTCCAGCAAGGCGATACGGGCGCCGGTGCCGGCGGCATTGCCGGCAGAACTCACATGGTCCAGCGCGCAGTCGGGGATCATGCCCAGCACCATCGCGTACTTGACGTCGATGTGGCTGCCAAACGCGCCGGCCAGCCGGATACGGTCCACCTTGGCCACGCCCATATGCTCCATCAGCAGCCGAACACCGGCGTACAAGGCGGCCTTGCCAAGCTGGATCGCACGGACGTCGTTCTGGGTGACCTTGAGGGCGCGTGCGCCGTTGACGGCCGCGCAGATTTCATACGAAAAGGTCCGCCCGTCGCTCTGGATACGCGGGTTGCGCGCTGCCAGGTCACCGTTGATGACACCGTCGTGGCGTATCACGCCGGCCAAGTACAACTCGGCCAGTATTTCGATGATGCCGGAGCCACAGATACCGGTCACGCCGGTGCCCACCACGGCTTCATCGAAGCCCGGTTCGGTAGACCAAAGATCGCACCCGATGACCTTGAATCGCGGCTCCAGCGTAGCCGGGTCGATACGCACCCGTTCTATGGCGCCCGGTGCGGCGCGTTGTCCGCAACTGATCTGCGCGCCTTCGAACGCCGGGCCGGTCGGGCTAGAACAGGCCAACAGGCGCTTGTTGTTGCCCAGCACGATCTCGGCGTTGGTCCCCACGTCCACCAGCAGCGTTACCTCTTCGCTCAGGTCGGGCCGCTCGGCCAGCACAACGCCTGCCGCATCGGCGCCTACGTGGCCGGCAATGCATGGCAACACATAAATACGCGCGTTGCGATGGATCGCGAAGTCGATCTCCACCGCCCACAGCGTGATGGCGCCATCGGTGGCCAGCGCAAACGGCGCGCCGCCAAGCTCGACCGGGTTGATACCCAGCAGCAGGTGATGCATGATGGGATTGCCGACAAAGGTGGCCTCCAGAATATCGGTGGCGTCTATGCCGACCTGGCCGGCCACGTCGACCGCCAGTTCGTTGATGGCAACACGCACCGCGGTCGTCATCTCTTTCTCGCCGCCCGGGTTCATCATCACGTACGACACCCGGCTCATCAGGTCTTCGCCAAAGCGGATTTGCGGGTTCATGATGCCGGCCGCACCGACGACCTCACCCGTCGCCAGATTG
>JANYBQ010000062.1 GCA_025360705.1 Betaproteobacteria bacterium
GGTGACGGTCCCCGGCGCAAGGCCCTGGAGGCCCAGTGCAGCGACGCGGTGTTTACCGGTTTTCAAGTCGGCGCGGACCTGGCCCGGTGTTATGCATCCAGCGACCTGTTCCTGTTCCCCAGTCTGACCGAGACCTTCGGCAACGTCACCCCCGAAGCCATGGCCAGCGGGCTGGCGGTCGTGGCTTTCAATGGCGCGGCAGCCGGTCAGTTGATTGTTCACCGCGTCAACGGTCTGCTGGCGCCCAACGCGGACCCGGCCGCGTTCTGCCAGCTTGCCTGCGACGTCGCTTGCGATGCCGGCTTGCGCCTGCACCTTGGGGCCCAGGCGCGGCACAAGGCGCTGGAACTGCGCTGGGACAGTATCTTGCAACGCATCGAGGAGGTCTACTCGGCAACCGTGGTCAAGGCCAGCACGGCTTCGCTGCCGCAGGTGTGGATGAAGGCGCCGCAGGTGTGGATGAAGGCGCCGCAGACTTGAATCCCGCCACGGCAGCCCCGATGATCTGGATCAGCAGAGCGGCGAGCTCGGCAGTGCGGCCTGTGGCCGCTGGGGCGGGTCCACATCAGCCATCAACTGAGCCAGGATTTCAGGGATCTCGAAGACGGCCCGGTTGCGCACGCGCTGGACGTTGACGCGCAACGCTGGCAAGCGGGAAAGCGTCTCCTCGACTGCAGCGCGCAGTGTCTTGTAACTGTCGTACACCACTCCCAGTTGGTGCTCTTTGACCCATTCGGTATTCCAGCGTTCCTGCGGCATTGTTTTTGCACTGCGCATCACCACCAGCGGCAGGCCCGAGTGAACCGCTTCGCTGATGCTTCCGGGACCAGGTTTGCCGATAAAGAAGTCCGCCAGCCGCATCCAGCGCGCGACCTCAGGCGTGAAGTCCAGCACCACGCGCGGTGCCCTGGATGGCAAACCACGAAGCTCGCGCGCCAGCGCGGTATTGTGGCCACACATAAGAATCAGCGGGACGTCCGGTAGCAGCTTGGCTATCTGTTTCATCGCCTGGGTGCCACGGCCACCGAACAGAACCAGCCCGGTCGGCTGCACTGGATCGAGCCCCAGGGCGCAGCGCTCGGCGTGTCGGTCCATCGGCGCAGACTCATAGAACGCCGGGCGCAGGATCATGCCGGACGCGAGATGCACGCGCTCGGGTGCGCAGCCAGCCACCAGCGCCTGATTGGCTGCGTAGGCGGTTCCACACACCACATGTTGATGCGCGAGATCAGGCTCGACCCAGAAATTGGGCGGATGGTCGGCCATGTCGGTGAGTACGGTCACATAGGGCACTCCCGGACGGGCCGACATCAAACTTTCACATAAAGCGCGGTTGAAGTTCGGAATCAGCGACACCACCAGATCGGGTGCCGCCTTTTGCCAATGCACCCGCATACGCTGCATCATCGTGTGGTGGCAGAACTTGATCATGCCTTGCACGATCTTCAGTTGCTGCGGCAGCCCAATCGTGAAACCACCTGCGAGATGACGGTTGTAAATGTCCTCGGGTTCGACTCCGGTGAGCTTGTGAAACAAACGGTCGGGGTCGAGGATTTCTGTCAGGTTGACAAGCCGTACGCGCCAGGGTCGCCCGGCCATGGATTGTTCAAGGGCCTGCGCTGCCGCGCGATGCCCGCCTCCGGCATTGAAATAGACCAGGTCAACCGTCTTCACGGAGCAATTGCGGCCACGGGCGTCGGTTGATTGGCACCACTGGCAGGCACTGCAGCGGGCTCCCAGAAAAGCAGTTCCAGCGTCCCGTCGTGGTGTTCCACCAAGGCACTGCGGCTCTCCACCCAGTCACCATCGTTGCAATAGAGGACACCCCTAATTTCGCGCATCTCCGCGCGATGAATGTGCCCACACACCACGCCCTGATGACCGCGACGGCGCGTCTCCTTGGCCACCGCTTCTTCGAACGCGGTAACGTAGTTGAGTGCCGTCTTGACTTTTTGCTTCAGATACGCCGACAGCGACCAATACGGGAGGCCCAGGCGCGCCCGCAGCACATTCAGGTGGCGATTGAGTTTGAGCGTGAACTCATACAGGTTGTCGCCGGTGTAGGCCAGCCATTTGGCGTATTGAATAACGCCGTCGAAATAGTCCCCGTGTATCACCCACAAGCTGCGACCATCGGCCGTTACATGCACTGCATCGTGAACCACATCGATGCCACCGAACTGGTGACCGACAAAGCCGCGGGCAAATTCGTCATGATTTCCCGGCACCAGAATTACGCGACATCCTTTGCGAGCGCGGCGCAGCAACTTTTGCACTACGTCGTTGTGCGACTGCGGCCAATACCAGCGGCGGCGCAACTGCCAGCCATCCACGATGTCGCCAACCAGGTACAGGTAATCACTTTCGTGCGTGCGCAGAAATTCGATCAGCGCTTCGGCCTGGAAGCCCGGCGTACCAATGTGCAAATCCGATATGAAGATCGCGCGATACCGTCCCGAATTTTCTGCGCCCTGCGATTCATGCGTCTCGGGGGTATCGTGCTGCTTTCCCAAGGAGTCCAGCAGGCCCGCCTTGCCAAACATGGTGCGCATCATTTGGCCACGAACTGTTTGAGATGTCGCGTGGGGACGTTTTTCAGACGCGCCTTGATGGGCAACGGGCCTGAAGCAAGCCGGTTCGATAAACCAGGACTTTGGGCAGATAGTTGTTTCACGATCACCTCCGTCACTGTTTGAAAGCATTGATGGTCACACCTGATGATGCGGGTCGTTCGTGACAGTGGTGTGGCGGTTGGCTCCGCGCGCGGTCACATTGGCACGCCAATAACCGTCGCTGAAGCGCTGCGCGTAGGTCCCGCTAACGCCGGCTGCGCGCTTATGCGTCTGGTGTGCCGGCGCCGGGTTGCGCAATGGTGCCGGCCGAATGGGTCGCGCGCAGAAAATCTAAGTCGACGCCCGGGTCGGCCTGGGTCACGGCCTGCAGATGGGCAAGCATCATCTCCTCGGTGTCCATCGACATCCGGTTACCCGTCACACGCACTGATTTTTCGCGCCCGATAACCGCCCCCTTTTCTCGGTTAAATTGGGGCTCTGGCCTACCGGGCCGCCACCATGGAGTTTGAATTCCGCCAGCATGTTTGAGCAAACCTTCAAGAACATCGACGACATCCTGCACAAGGACGCAGGCTGCACCAGCGAGTTGGACTACACCGAGCAATCGTCCTGGCTGCTTTTTCTGAAGTACCTGGACGCGCTGGAGCACGACAAAGCCTCGGAGGCTGCGCTCGAAGGCAAGACTTACACCTTCATCCTGGCCGAGGCTTTTCGCTGGGACACGTGGGCCGCCCCCAAGACCGCCGCCGGCAAACTCGACCACAACGCCGCCGTGACCGGCGACGACCTGCGCGAGGTCGTCAATGGCAAGCTGTTTCCCTATCTGGCCGGCTTCAAGCAACGCGCCAGCGGCCCCAACACCATCGAATACAAAATCGGCGAGGTGTTTGGCGAGATCAAGAACAAGGTGCAGAGTGGCTACAACCTGCGCGATGTGATCGACCTGGTGGACGAATTGCGCTTTGGCTCGCAGACTGAGAAACACGAGCTGTCGCACCTGTACGAGGCCAAGATCAAGAACATGGGCAACGCCGGGCGCAACGGCGGCGAGTACTACACGCCGCGCCCGCTGATCCGCGCCATGATCAAGGTGCTCGACCCCAAAATCGGCGAACGCATCTACGACGGCGCCTGCGGCTCGGCCGGTTTTCTGTGCGAAGCCTTCGACCACCTGCTGCCCCAGGCCACCAAGGCCGACGACCTGAAGACGCTGCAAACGCGCACCTTCTACGGCAAGGAAAAGAAGAGCCTGGCCTATGTGATTGCGATCATGAACATGATCCTGCACGGCATCGAGGCGCCCAACATCGTGCACGCCAACACCCTGGCCGACAACCTCAGCGACATCCAGCAGCGCGACCGCTACGACGTGATCCTGGCGAACCCGCCCTTCGGCGGCAAGGAGCGCAAGGAGGTCCAGCAGAACTTCCCGATCAAGACCGGCGAGACGGCTTTCCTGTTCCTGCAGCACTTCATCAAATCGCTCAAAGCCGGCGGCCGGGCGGCGATCGTCATCAAGAACACCTTCTTGAGCAACACCGACAACGCGTCCACCAGCATCCGGAAGTTGTTGCTCGAGGGCTGCAACCTGCACACCGTGCTGGATTGCCCGGGCGGCACGTTTCAGG
>JANYBQ010000081.1 GCA_025360705.1 Betaproteobacteria bacterium
CCGATCTCCACCGATCCAGAAATCGAGGTCACCGGTGTAGCGCGGGTGTCCATAGGCGGCCAACGCATAACCGCCAACAATCAGATACTCAACCTTGTTTGAGTTGAGTAATGCGGCAAACTCTTTGAAGTCTTGGTTCAGCATCGTAGCCAGCCATTTGCCGCCGTAACTCCTCCACCGCCGACAGCCGCACCTGGACCGGCTGCGACAGCCAATATTGCAAGTCACCTGAAGACTTGCCGCAGGATGGGTGCAATGCCTTTTGCTCAACGGCGCGGTGCATGTTCATATTTCGATTGTCGATGATTCCGCTGGTCAAAGCCAGCCGCCCAAGACCGGAAGCCACAGTGCTTACCCCGCCGTTCCCAGTCGCACCGTACGAGGAATAGCGGCAAAATACCGACCCCCAGCGGCCATTGTGCTGGCCAAGAAATCGGTGCCGTTAGAGCGGCGCGATATCGACCTGTCCAACAAGCCGGCCTGGTTCCTCGCCGTCTCGCCGCTCGATTGGGCTCTGACCCCTACTTTGCGGGCCAGCGTTTTGGCATGGTCGATGCGGTGTTCGACCCAATCGCCGATTTCGGCGTCTTCACGCACACGCCCAAGGTTCGCGCATGGCGCCAGGCGCTGGCGGTGCGCGATTCGGCGAAAAATTGATGCGATTCCTGGTGGCGCGCAAGGCCTTGTTACTGCATGAACCAGCCGTGGCTCACGACCAGCGACTGGCCGGTCAAAGCGTTGGACTCGAAGCCCGCAAACAGCAGCGCAACTTCGGCCACGTCCTGCACGGTGGTGAACTCGCCGTCCACGGTCTCTTTTAGCATGACATTCTTGATCACGTCATCCTCGCTCATGTTCAGGGCTTTGGCCTGCTCGGGGATTTGCTTCTCCACCAGGGGTGTCCGCACGAAGCCCGGGCAGATCACGTTGGCGCGGATCTTGTATTTGCCGCCTTCCTTGGCCACGGTCTTGCACAGGCCGATGAGCCCGTGCTTGGCGGTCACATAAGCCGACTTGAGCACCGACGCTTCCTTGGAGTGCACCGAACCCATGTAGATGATGCTGCCGCCCTTGCCCGCTTTCTGCATGTGCGGCAGGCAGGCCTTGGTGGTCAGAAACGCACCGTCCAGATGGATCGCCAGCATCTTCTTCCAGTCGGCAAACGGAAACTCCTCGATCGGGTGCACGATCTGGATGCCGGCATTGCTCACCAGCACATCCACGCCGCCGTAAGCCGCAACCACCTCGGCGACCGCCGCATTGACCTGTTCTTCGCTGGTGACATCCATCGCCACCGCCATGGCGCTGCCACCCGCTTGAACGATCTCGTCGACGACGGCTTGCGCGGCGTCCTGGTTCAGGTCGGCAATGACGATCTTGCCGCCTTCGCGCGCATAGGTGAGCGCAATTTCCTTGCCGATGCCGCTGGCCGCGCCGGTGACGATGCAGACTTTGTTCTGGAGCTTCATGGGAGTACTTTCAATTTTGGTTATTCAATTTAGTCAACGAATCCGCCTCAGGCCAGGTAGTCGTGGATCACACTACCCAGGCCCAACGTCATGTCACTCAGGATGTGGGTTCCTGACAGCACCTCCAGCACTGGCAAGCGCGCAACCGGCGCCAGCGCATGGTGCGCCAGTTCCAGCGCGGCGGGTCCGGTCCAGGCACTCTTGACGGTCACGTCTTCCAGGAAATAACGCACCAGTTCGCAGATACGCGGGCTGCCGTCTACATGCGGAATTATCTTTAGCAGGTAGTTGGGAGCCAGCAGGCCCTTGAGTACGGCGGCCGGATCAAGCACGTGATGCTTGTAGCCCATGGTTGCGGTGGCTACGCGTACCGAACCGTAGTCGAGTGTGCCCAGCAGCGTGTCGGTTTCCACCGTTAGCCGGGGCGATGCGAGTTTTTTCGGAAACCCCCATAACTCGCGTCCGCCGGCTATCGGCGCTTCGTCGTTAAGGTACATCGAGTGCACATAACCGCCGGCCTGACCTTCAAACGTGACCGGGATAACCTGTCCCGATTCGGTGTAGTCGCCGAAACCGGTCGAATCGGGCATGCGGATAAATTCGTACTTCACGATCGGATCGCCGACTTGAAGCGGCTCCGGCACCACGGCACGCAACGCGTCCAGATCGGTGCGGTAAGTCACTATCAGAAATTCGCGGTTGAAGAAGCGATAAGGACCGGGCGGGAACGCCGGGCTGGTGAGCGGCATCGCGAACGCGGTGCGTTTTACGTCTTCGATATTCATGTAAATTGGCGGAAGTTTGCGCAGCATACGCCGCTCAACGATTCCGCGTTTGCGGTCTCCTATTGTGTCGACAGGCGCATGTGGATTCCCACACTTGCTATGACAACTTTGCCGCCATAGACGGATTACCCATCTAAACCAAAGCCAGTTCACCCAGAGCCCGTCGAACAGTTTGGGGTTGACACCGTATTGCATTCAGAAATCGGATGTGAATGCCAGCGGGACTCACGCTTTTGCGCCTCTTCCTCGGCGGGATCAGGCCGGCGGCGCACTCGGCTCCGCAGCTGTCCTCCGGCCTTCGGCCTCCTCCTTGATGCCGCTACGCTTAAGCGCCCCGCCGACCTGATCCTGCGAGCGTGGTGGGCGTTCGACTGCCGCGTGCCGACCGCACTCGCTGCCGAGGATGCTGGGGTGGGTGACGCAGCGAAATCAGGAGGAGTGGGCGGCGATAGGCCGACGACGGGGGACATTCGCGGAGCCATCCACCCCGGCGTCCTCGGCTCGCATAAAGCTGAACCCGTCCCCAGTTAGGAGTGGTGCGACATGGCGCGTAGGAAAATTCCGATTCTGGGGCCTTCGGCCTTCTCGCCATTGCCATCGGTGCGCCATCGGTCTATCGTGTCTAAAAAGGCTGGCGTCATGAAACATATTCGTATTGCTCATCTTCTGTTGGTCGCCGCAATCGCACTAAGCGGTTGCGCGGCGATCAAACCCCAACTGCGTTCCGTTACCACTACCTTTGGGGACCCGGCTTTCAAGACCGGGGGAACTCTGGCGGTCATCGCCGCTGACGCCGCGCAGAACAATTCACTGGAGTTTGCGCATTTCAAGGCACTTATCGGCGACCGGTTGGCCGCCAGCGGTTATGCAGTGATCGGCGACGTCTCTTCGGCCCAGCAGATCGCCATCGTTTCATACGGCATTGACAATGGGCGTGTGGAACTGGTGTCGGTACCCGTTTATGGGCAGACCAACTGGCCCTTTTACGGCAGCGGAACATTTTTCTACGGCGGCCGCCACGGAGCCATAGGCGCCAACCTGTACACGATGCCGCAATACGGCATCGTGGGCACTACCACCGAAACCTTCACCAGCTACAGCCGCGTTCTTGCGCTGGACATCGTGGATGGACCGTCGTTCCGCGCAAACGCCACGAAGAGGCTGCTGGAGGTGCGCACCCGAAGCGAAGGCGGCTGCGGCACCATGGCTGTCATCCTGCCATCACTGGTGCAGGCCACGTTTGCCGTGTTCCCCGGTGAATACGGCAAGGCCCGAGTGGACGTTCGTGCGTTGCCTGACGGGTTTGTTTGCTGACCTCGGAGCGCGAGAGGCATCAGGGGCTCCATCAATTGTTCGGCGGCCGCGTAAGTTCGCGTAGCAAACCACGACCGATGCATGGATTGCCAACAACAATCTTTTTGAAACATTTCGACTAACCCACTGAAGGAATTGAACATGAAAAAATATATTCTGATCGCGGCACTGACGCTGTCGACCGGTTTTGCAATGGCCCAGGCCATGGCAAAAGACGGCGTGATGATGAAAGACGACAAGGTCATGATGATGAAGGACGGCAAGACCATGCCGATGGACAAGGACATGATGATGTCCGATGGCAGCAAGGTCATGATGGACGGCACCGTCATGAAAAAGGACGGCAGCAAGATGATGATGAAAAACGGCGACTCGATGGACATGTCCGGCATGATGATGATGAAAAAGTAAGTAGCACGGCCAAAGATAAAAGGGGCCTCGGCGCCCCTTTTATTCAGTCACTCCATGCTCCCTGCCCAGGGGTTGCCAAGACTCAACGCGCTGCGCTGCGCGGAATTGAATAGGTACCCACGGCATGCGCCACCGCCTCTTCATTGCCTTCAGAATACAAAGTCACTTCTCCAACCGCCAACGACCGGCCAAGCTTGATCAGCCTGCATACGCCGACGATATCCTTTGCGGACGACGGTTTCCTGAGGAAGTTGATGCTGAGGCTGGTGGTAACCGTCAGCGGAACAATCCCGATCTCGCCCAGGATGGCCACGTACAGCGCCACATCGGCAACTGTCATAAGCACCGGCCCCGATACGGTGCCGCCAGGACGCAACTCATCCACGCCCACGCGGTGCCTGACGGTCGCCGACGCGTTACCGACAGCCACCACGGTGACTTTGCTTTGCGGAAATTCCGCCCTGAGGAATTCAGCGATTTCTGCTTTGGTAGGCATGGGTATTGAGTGAAATTATTTTCGAGCGATTGACACTGTACTCATAATGGCCGCCTCACTTCATTCGGACTACCGAAATCCTATGTCTTACATGCTGATGATCATGGAGCCGGTTGGCCAAAGGACGGAGCGCGGCGTGGACGCGGGCAAAGAGGTGTACGCACGGATGTTGCGCTTCACCGACGACCTGAAGGCGCGCGGCGTATTGCTGGCCAGCGAGTCGCTTGCCAGCCAGGACAAAGGCGTGCGTGTGCAGGTGCGCTCCGGACGCAGCCGCCTGGTCGACGGCCCGTTTGCCGAGGCCAAGGAAATGATCGGCGGCTTCTTCCTGCTCAACTGCAAGACGCACGACGAGGCGCTGGCCATCGCCGCGCAATGTCCGGCCGCCGAGTGGTGCACGGTCGAAGTGCGCGAAGCCGCGCCCTGCTACGCCTGACTTGTTTCAATCGTGCTGGCCCACGATGTGAAACCGGGCAAGGTCACATCCTTTCCGTAAAGCGTCAAGCTATAGGGCGCCGTAAAACTTTGATTCGCAATTCACTTTGTGTGTCGATTCGCGGCCCTGTCGAACGTCGTCAAGTGCAGGGCCCGAGGAATCGGCCTTCAACGCAACCCAGGAGCAACCGCAATGCGATTCATGATCATCGTCAAGGCAACACCCGAAACCGAAGCGGGCGCCGTTCCGTCCGACGCCCTTATCGCGCCCATGGCGGCTTACCACGAAGAGCTCGCCAGGGCCGGCGTATTGCTCGATGCCAATGGATTGCAAGCGAGTTCCAACGGCTGGCGTATCCGGTATAGCCGCGGCAGACGGACCACCATCGATGGCCCCTTCGCCGAGTCCAAGGAACTTATCGCGGGCTACACGTTGATCCAGGTGCGTTCCAGAGAAGAAGCCATGGAATGGGCGCGGCGTTTTCCGGCGCCGCATGGCGATTTTGCAGACGGCGAAATCGAGGTACGCCAGTTGTTCGAACTCGACGACTTTGCGCCGAGCAATGCGGTTGAGCGTTTCCGCGAACTCCGGGCAGCGAAACATTGACTGCCACGGCATCTGAATACGCCCGAGCGGAGCCACGCGAGCGGCCTTGCGCAAAATGTTCGATAAATTCAAATTTGGAAAGAAACCCGTCATGCACAAACAAATCTACGTCAATCTCGCGGTTAACGATCTGCTCCGTTCGAGAGCCTTTTTCGAAAGCCTGGGTCTAAGCTTCAACCCCCAGTTCTCCAATGACCAGGGCGCCTGCCTGGTGCTCGGCGAGAACATTTACGCGATGCTGCTGACCAAGGACTTCTTCAAGACCTTTACCGCCAAGCCCATCGGCGATGCCAGCAAGAGCACCGAAATGCTGCTGTGCCTGTCGTGCGAGAGCCGCGCCGAAGTGGATGGTCTGGTGGCCAAGGCCGTGGCGGCCGGCGGTACTGCGCCACGCGCGCCGCAGGACCACGGCTTTATGTACGGCCACGGTTTTGAAGACCTGGACGGGCATATCTGGGAGTTGATGCACATGGCGGACCCGTCCAGGGCGGTATAGGGGCTGATCGTGACCGCGGCCGCGACCCATGACGCGATAACGGCGGTCTGGCGCATCGAGTCCGCCAAGGTCATCGCCACGGTCGCGCGTATGGTGCGCGACGTCGGCCTGGCGGAGGAACTGGCGCAAGACGCGCTGGTTGCCGCGCTCGAGCACTGGCCCACCAGGGGCGTGCCGGATAACCCCGGAGCCTGGCTCATGACCACCGCGAAAAATCGCGCGCTCGACCAGTTGCGGGCCAACACATTGCATGCGCGCAAACACGAGCAACTGGGCCAGGACATGGAAGCGCTTCAAAACCATGTCGTGCCGGACTTTGTCGATGCGCTGGATGCCGCGCGCCAGGACGATATCGGCGACGACCTGCTGCGCCTGATCTTCACGGCCTGCCATCCGGTGTTATCCACCGAGGCGCGCGTGGCGTTGACGCTGCGCTTGTTGGGCGGCCTGAGCACGGACGAAATCGCGCGTGCTTTCCTGCTGCCCGAAGCCACCATTGCGCAACGCATCGTGCGCGCCAAACGCACACTGACTGCCGCGAAAGTGCCATTCGAAGTGCCACGCGCTGCCGCACTGGCGCCGCGACTGGGCTCGGTGCTGGAAGTTGTGTATCTCATCTTCAACGAAGGTTATTCCGCCACGGCCGGCGACGACTGGATGCGCCCAGCCCTGTGCGAAGAGGCGCTGCGGCTGGGGCGCATCCTGGCGCGCCTGGCGCCGGACGAGAGCGAAGTACATGGACTGGTGGCGCTGATGGAGATACAGGCTTCGCGCACGCGGGCACGTGTCGATGCGCAAGGACGTCCGGTGTTGCTGCTGGAGCAGGACCGCTCGCGCTGGGACGCGCTGCTGATCCGCCGCGGGCTGGCGGCGCTGGAGCGATCCGGTTCGCTGGGCGGTGCACGCGGACCGTACGCGTTGCAAGCCGCGCTGGCCGCCTGCCATGCGCGGGCCAAGACCGCCGACGCCACCGACTGGGAACGGATCGTCGCGCTTTACGACGCGCTGGCCCAGGTGGCGCCGTCACCCGTGGTCGAGTTAAACCGGGCGGTTGCGGTCAGCATGGCGTTCAGTCCGGCGGCAGGACTGGAAATTATCGATGCGTTGAACGTCGAACCCTCGCTGGCCAACTACCACTGGTTGCCCAGCGTGCGGGGTGATTTATTGTCCAAGCTCGGACGCAATGACGAAGCCATGACCGAGTTCGACCGCGCCGCGGCCATGACGCGCAACGAACGCGAGCGTGAAATGCTGCTGGCGCGGGCGGCAGCGCATCGGGCCCGGTCAACAGAAAACGCCTCAAACCCGAGGACCGCGGGCGACATCGCCAACTAGTGCAGTGATGCATTCTTGATGGCACAAATAAAACGGATGGATTTTTGGTCAGGGCAAGGCGCAAACCACGGCGATACCCGAAGGTATCGCGAGGATTTGCAACGCCCCCATGGCCGAAAAGACGCCGTTTTATGTGCCAGACAGAGTGCAACACTGCACCAGCACGGAGCCGCCCTCGACCCTCACCGGGAAGACCGCCAGATCGATCTTGCACGGCGGTGACAGGGCGCGGCCAGTGCGGATATCGAATTTCCCGAAATGCAGTGGGCATTCAATCACGCCGGCTTGCACATAGCCGTCCGACAGGCGGCCCCGCATGTGCGTACAACGATCCGACGTAGCGAAAAACTCTCCGCCAATATTGAACACGGCGACTTCGTTCCCCGCCACCTGGACATGTAGAACTGCTCCGGGCGCGATGTCGGCGGTGCGTGCTGCGGCATGAAACTGGAGCAAGGTCACGGCGTTATTCGCAAATTACGTTCAGCAAAGCCTGACGCCGTTCGTCACGCACCACTTTCAACGCGCGCGCCAGCGCCGCGGGTAGCTGCTCACGTTCAGTCACCCGTTCGCCATATCCCCCCGAAGCCTCGCAATATTTCTCGAACGCGGGTGATGGCGACAAGGGAGACAGCGGCACCGGCGACTGTTTGCCCGAACTGCCGTGGCGGTACATCCCCATGGTCGCAAGTTCCACTGCACCCCACTTGCCGTTATTGCAGATGATGCTCAGCACCGGCAAGGCATAGGCGCTAGCCACCTGGTGGCAGGCACTCGGGTTGCAGAAGATATACGCGCCATCGCCGAGGGTCGCGATCACCGTGCGTTCGGGTTGCGCCATCGCGATACCCAACGCGGCCGGCAACGCCCAGCCCAGGCCGCCGGCCGGAGGCAGGCTGAAATAACTGCCCGGCGTGTTGAAGTGCAGGTACTGGCGCATGGCCCAGTATTCGTTGACCACAACCGCATCGTCCGGTTTGGCCTGATCGAGGCAATGCGACAACCAGGTTTTGGTGATGGCCCCCCCGCGTTGCCGGTCTGCATCCAGTTTGCTTTGGTCAGCGCTACGCCGGCCCGCGGTGATTGCCTCGGCGCGATCGCGCCGCGTGGCAACAGCGCTCGATGGCGCGACCCGTGTGAGTTCGGCCTTGAGCGCCGCCAGGAACGCGGCGCTGGACGAGGTGATGGACAGGTCCGCACGGTGCGTGCGGACCGGATAGTCGGTCCATAACGGGTCCAGCGCGACCTGGATCACCTTGGCGCCGGGTGCGGGTTTGCCGGTGTTGGGTATCCACGGAACGTCAGCTTCCAGTGTCAGCACCACGTCTGCGTCGCCGATGAAAACTTCGGCTTCGAATCCCGCATGCATGGCGGAGTCCGCCGGCAGGCAGATCATGCGCGCCTTGTTTTCCACCACCGGTAGTGCAAACAGTTGCGCCACCTCCGCCAGCAGCGCCACCGCTGCCGGGTCGCGACCGCTCGCTGCGGCGATGATCAGTGGCCGCTGCGCTGCCGCGATCCAGGCAGCGGCTTTTCGAACCTGGTCCGGATCCGGATGGGGGTCGCTGGTTTTTGCCGGTCCAGGTTCGCTCCACGAGAAGGTCTTTTGCTCTTGCGCAATTACTTCCCGCGGCAACGACAGGTAGACTGGTCCAGGCGGGCTGGCATGGGCAATCGACAGCCCGCGTTCCACCACCTCGCGCAGGTTCAGGCCGTCGCGCAACTCGTAGTCCCACTTGACGAGTTCGCGCAACATCCCGGCCTGGTCGTACATCTCCTGCGCCCAATGGATCCAGGCATTGCGCGAACCGGCTCGGCCTTCCTCAAACAGCGGCGTGCGTCCGGCCGTCAGAAAGATCGGGCACTGGTCGCGTTTTGCGTTCATGAGCGCGCACAAGGCGTTGGCCGTTCCCACGCTTACATGCAACATGACCGCCTGGGCATGGCCGCTGACCAACGCGTCTCCATGCGCCATGCCGACAGCCAGATTCTCGTGCGGGCAGATCACGGGCCGCGGAAACCGAAGGCCCGATTCTTCGGCTCGGGCATAGGCTTCAATGATGGGCGGTGTGTCGGTACCCGCATTGACATACAGCCGGTCCACGCCGCGCGCCTTGAGCAGGGCGAGGTAGGCCTCGGCGACCGTACGCACCTCAATGGTGGTCAGTTCACTGGAATCGTTTTTCATGCAAATTTTTTCCTTGCCGGGGCAGCAGATCGGGCTCACGCGGCGGCGCGCGCACCACGCGCCAACAACGCCGCGGCCTGCGCGTCGACGGCCGTACCCTTGAAGTAATCCGGGTTCATGCCCAGGTGCATGCGCGCGGGGTTGGTGAATACCAGATCGCGGAAATCATCCGGGGTCAGGATTTGCCCTTCCACCAGGCTCCAGGCTTCGCTTAGCACGGTCCTGGCCTCCATCACATCCCAATGTCCGATGTCGGACCCGAACATGGCCTTGAGTTTGGCGCCCACCGGCGACAGGCGGCGGTTGAACGCCACGCTCATCATGCGGTCGTCGGCTTCGCAGCCAAAGTAAAAGTTGTCGCAGAACAGCCGGCGCAGGTCACGGATTTCCCGCATGCCGCTGTCGGCGAATTCGTCGAACGGGTCCGGGCGCTCTGGCCGGGCGGCGCGGTGGTGCGGCTCGGCGCGCAGGCGCTCGCCGCTCAGGTAGGCGTTTCCGTATTGCTCGAACAGATTCGCCAGCAGGTTCACGTCGAGCTTGGCCGGGTCCAGGTTCTCCAGCAAGGTGTCGATATTGCGTTTTTCGAAATGCTCCACGATATCGTTGAGCAGGGTCATGGCCCAGGCCACACCGCCTTCCAGAAATCCGAAATGGAGGGTCGGGAAGCGCTGCGTCACGCCGCCGAAAAACAGCGAGCGGCAGAAGAACTCGGCACCGGTGGCGAAGCTGCCGATATGGTTGAACATGTAATTGCTGGGCGAGGCACGGTAGCCGCTGCC
>JANYBQ010000139.1 GCA_025360705.1 Betaproteobacteria bacterium
TTCCAGGTCCAGGATGGTGGACAAGGCGGACTCCATGACCAGGTCGCTGACGCCTGCCGGGTCCGACGCGCCGATTGGCGTGGTGCGGTCGATGCGAATGTCGATATGCAGGCCGTTGTGCTGCAGCAGCACCGATGACGGCGCGGCGGCATCGCCCTGATAACCGACGAATTGCTTGGCGTTTTTTAGTTCCGACGTCCTGCCACCCTTTAGCGCCACTACGAGTTTGCCGTCCTGCACGGAGTAGCCGGTTGAATCGACATGCGAACCCTTCCTGAGCGGCGCGGTGCGGTCCAGCACATGGCGCGCATACGCAATTACCTTGGCGCCACGTACTTCGTTGTAGCCGGGGCCTTTGTCGGCGCCATTGCTCTCGGGAATCGCATCTGTGCCATACAACGCGTCATACAGCGAGCCCCAGCGCGCGTTGGCGGCGTTCAAGGCGTAACGCGCATTAAGGATCGGCACCACCAGTTGAGGACCGGCCTGTGTGGCGAGTTCGGCGTCTACGTCCTTTGTCGTTGCACTGAAACTGGCCGGTTCGGGTACCAGGTAACCGATTCTGGATAGAAAAGCCCGGTAGGCCTTCATGTTCCGGATCGGGCCGCGGTGTGCCTTGTGCCAGGTGTCGAGCTCGGTCTGCAAGCGCTCGCGCTCGGCCAGCAATGCGACGTTCCTGGGAGCAAGGTCACCCACAATCGCGTCGAAGCCGCTCCAGAAACGCGCGCTGTCCACGCCGGTGCCGGGCAGTACCTGGTCTTCCAGGAATTGGTACAGGTCGGTGTCCACCTGCAGGCGATGGATGGGAGTGCGTGTGTTCATGATTTTGTGTCCTGGCTTGAGGTTGTGCATATAGGAACTGTATTTGATACGCGGCAGCGTTTGAAATACGGCAATCGCGCATGGCGGCGTCGCGCCGAGTCCTCCGCAAATATTCCACACTTCAGCCCGCATTTGGCACCGACGAGCCGTGGTCAGCCGGCTAAAAAGTAATAATCCGAGGTGATGCCCGCCAGTTCGCCCGCCCTGTTTGACGCTGCCGCCCGTACGCTGGTGCTGCGCCACGTCCGTACGCTTATTACCAGCACGCTGGCCTTTTTTGCCCAACGCCAGGAAGAACATTTGAAAAAGTTGCGGGCGCATTTGTTCGAATTGTTCGACGCCCGGCCCAACATGACCCAGGCGCAGAACTTGCGCACCGCGGGCATGATGCTGGACAACCAGGCCGATCTTTTCAACCGCTCGTTCCAGGCGGCGCTCAAGGAGTCGATCGAGGAAGAACTGGAGTCGGTACTGCCGGGCGCGCTGCTTGAACTGCGCCCGTTGGCGAAGGCCGACGAGGCTGGCGGACCGGTAAGTATGGCGCTGCTGGATGTGGATGAAATCGAGCGGCATCTGTTGGTGGACCGCGTCGCGCAGCGCTTCAACGTGCGTTATGACGCCAAGCTGGTTCCTCTGACCCAATCCCTGGGTGCTTTGTTGCGCATCCCGGATATTTCGCTTGCCGACAATCCGTTTCGCCCCGCCACTCTGGTACGCGCCTTTTCCGTCGCCTGGCAAAAAGCCGAGTTCGATCCGGAGGCGGCCGAAGACTTTGTGTTGGCGCTGGAGCCGCAACACGGCATCGACTGGGCGCCTTTGTATGCGGCGCTGACCGAGATGCTGGTGCGCGCTGGTTTTTCCGCGCAGCCGGTGCATCGCATAAAACGCGCGGTGGGCAGCGAGTCCGTTTCGGCTCCGCTTCAAGCCGACGGCCCGGCAAAGTCCGGATTTGGCGCTCTGGAGCCAGGCGGCCGGCGCTCGGGTTTTGCCGACCTGGAGCCGGCTAGCTCGGGCGAGCATGGATCGAGCGCCACGGAAGGGCTCGGCATCGCCGCGCGAGCCAGGCAGTTTCTGCAAAAACTCGGCTTCGGTCGCAAGCCGGTGGGTGAAGCAACGGACGCGAGCGACGTGCCTGGCGTGACCGGCAGTGGCAGTGCAGGCGGCGGCAGCGGTGGCGGATTTGGAGACGGAGTTGGCGGCGCGGCTGGCACGGGGGGCACCGGTAACGGGCCGGTGTCCCATGCGCCGGCGGACTCGGCCTTCATGGGTTATCTGGGCGGACTACAGGCCGGGGCGCAAGCCGCGGCAATGCGTCCCTGGACCGAAGGACAGGACATCCGCGAGCAGAACCTGCTGCGCCAGATGCGCGATCGTGACGAGGTCCGGCGCGCCCCGGAACTGGACCGCGGAACGGTGGACGCGCTCGCAGAAGTGTTCGACTACGTATTCGCCGACCGTTCGATACCGATGCAGCTAAAGATCTTGATCGGGCGCTTGCAGATCCCTGTATTGAAGGCGGCAATGATCGACCGCGATTTTTTCCTTACGCCCGAGCACCCGGCGCGCAAATTAGTCGACGCACTGGCTGCGGCATCGGTCGCCTGGATACCCGAAAAGGGGGAAGGCGACCCGCTCTACCTGCGCATCGAGACAACGGTAAAGCGGGTGTTGACCGAGTTTGAAAACGACTTGAGCCTGTTTGCTGTCTTGCTGGCCGAGTTCAACATTTTCCTGCTTCAAACCGAACAGCAGGCGCAGGTGCAGATTGAGCCGGCCGCTGACCTGGAGCAGAGGGGCGAGGCGCTCGAAATAGCGCTGGCGCATGCCAACGAAGTGATTCACCAGTGCATCGGAAGCCTGCCCCAGGCCGAGCCGCTGGTACCGTTTCTGCTGCCATTTTTGGCCCATCAATGGCGTGAGGTGATGGCGCGCGCATGGTTGAAAGCGGCCGAGACACCAGCGGATTGGGATCACGCCTTGAGGACGATGGACGAGATGATCTGGTCGGTACAACCGAAGACCAGTTCCGATGACCGCGCAAAACTGGTCGCCTTGTTGCCCGACCTGGTACGCAACCTCAACGGTAGTCTGGACGCCATCCACTGGGGCGGCGAGGACCGCGCGACTTTCACGCGGCTGCTGATCGCGACCCATATGAAGGCGATCCGCGGCACCAAGGCCGGTGCCGCACCAGTGGACTCGGGCCCGGGCGAACTGGAGGCCAGGGCGGGCCGCGAGGCCATGCAGGCGCTGGACGAACGCCGCGCGCGGCAGGTGGTGGTCGAACGGGCC
>JANYBQ010000311.1 GCA_025360705.1 Betaproteobacteria bacterium
TGGGGCAAACGGCGGCTTACGGCTTGCGCCGCCGGGCCAGGAACCCGATCAGGCCCAGACCGGCCAGCATCATGGCGAAGGACGCGGGCTCGGGTACGGCGCCGATGTCCTGCGCCACACACCGGGTGCCCAGGTCGGCCAAACTGCCGTTGCGTTCGCCCACGGCAATCAGTTGAAAGCCTGCACGGCTGGGAGCGCGAAGGCAGCTATCAGGGCAGACGCAAGCAGATGATGACGGAACATGCAGCAATCCTCAAGCGGCGAAGAAGCCCTAAGGCTATCCGCTTGGCGTGACAATTTAATGTCAGGCCCGGTCAGGTAGCATGGTTATCAATACCGTCTTGTGGGGCGCTGTGCCGACCTTGTTGCTGGACGGCTCCATCACCGTGTCAATTTGGGCGCCCAACATGCGCGCCTGTGCCCATACACGCCGCCGCGGAGTGGCGTTGGCTGTCGCCATGGTGGCCGCGTAGAGGTCTTCGATTCTGAGCACAATGCCTTCCCAGCCGTGTTGATGCGCCTTTTCGCGCGCCTGCGCGCCCAGACGCCGGCGCATCTCAGTGTCGTGCGCGAGGTCAGCCGACAAGCGGAAGAAGGTCGATACATCGTCCGTGGACGCCAGCAATCCGTTGTACTGGTGCGCGATCTGCTGGCCCGCGTCGGCGCTGTTGAATGCCACCGTCGCCAGTCCGCTGGCCATTGCCTCCGATACGACGTCGCCGCAGTTTGCGGTCCGTCCGGGCAGCAAAAGCAGATCGCTGGAGGCGTACCACATGGCCAGTTCGTCGCCGGTTCGGTGGCCTCCAAATATCGCCTGCCGGCAGCGCGCCCGCAGGGCCTTGTGCGCGGGGTCGTCGCCCAATACCACCAGACGGGCTGCAGGTTGCCTGCAACGCAGTTGCTGGAACGCCTGCAGCAGCAGCTCCAGGTCGTCACCCTGCGCCATGCCACCCACATACAACGCCGCCACGTCCGTGTCGCCCACACCCCACTGCGCACGTAGTGCCGGATTGCGCTTGCGGGGTGAAAAGCGCTGGGTATCGACACCCCGCGTCACCACGGAAAGGGGGCTGAATCCCTCGGCCGAAAGTTGCCGCCTCAGGGCTTCGGTTGAAACCATGGTGCAGTGGCAACGGTTATGAAAATTACGCAGGTACGCCATGATCGGTTTTTGCAGCCATCCCGCGCCAAGAAGCCGGCGCTGCACGTGAAGGTCGGTCCGGAAGTCGGAGCACACCGGCAACTTGAGCGCCAGGGCGGCCTGCAGGGCCGACCATCCAAGCGGCCCCTCCGTGGCTATGTGCACCAGGTCTGGCCTGCGCTCGGTCCATAGGCCCGCCAGCGCTTGCCGGGAGGGCAGCCCCACGCGCAAAAGGCGGTATGGGAGGAAAGATATCGCCGGTGTCAAAACATTTTCCAGTCCCGCGCGCCGGCGTGGGTTGTCAAGTGGCCCATGTTTGGGGCGAACCAGCTGCACCGTGTGATCGCGCAGGCGCAAACCTTCCGCTATCCGCGCAACGGTGGAAGCAGCGCCCTGAAGCCCGGGCGGGTAGGGCTCCGTCACCATGGCGATTCGCAACGATCGCCGGGAGGAAATGAGGTTGGTGTGTATATGCGATTTGGGAAGTGGGTGTTGCATGCCCCAATGATGAAAGACCGATGCAACGGTTTGATGACAAAACGCGTGCCGGCCGCGCGTCAGTGCAACACGATGGCTTGCAGCGCGATCCTTAACGCGCGTTCGTAAGCTTCATCCAGCGCTATGCGCGCGCCCGAATCGCCCGCGCTTGAGCAGCGTCTTGGCGGCGAAATAGCCCACGCCCGGGATGGACTGTTTCTCAACCTTGCATGCCGTCGACGCGGGCGCGGGTCAGCACCGGCCAGTAACGCACGGCATAAAGCCCGAAGCCGGCCGACCACAACGCGGCGGAACACAGGACCGCGTGAATGGTCCATTGCGGTGCCACATGAGGTACCGCGACGCGCACGACCGCAGCGAGGCATACCAGCAGGTAACAGGCGCTGTCCCACCGGTCGGCCAACAGGGGCCGTCCGGTGTGGCCGCGGGCGGTACGGGTCATCATGCCGATGATGAGCCCGCCGGCGGCTCCCGCGGTAAGCGCATGAATGGCCGCGGAGGGTGACACCCATCCCAGCTCCGCGAAGCCGCGCAGCGCGAGGTGCACCGGAATCCAGAAGTAGGCAAGGTGCAATGCCCACACCAGCGGCACGCGTCCGGCCTTCCAGGGTTGCCACAGAGTCCATCGCGCGAAATGCGCCAATGCGCCGGCCCAGGCCAGCAACACCAGCGGCGCGCCGTGCATTTGCAGCGCGTCGGCGGCCAGCAGCAGCAGCACCGCGCCAAGAGCCGCTTTTTCCAGCAAGGGATCGCGGCTTGCGGTCGCGCCCCGTACACCGTTGTTGGTGAACATCGGGATCACGCGCCCGGCCATGACGCTCATGATGAACAGGACGGCGTCCAGCGCGAGTTGAATGCCGAGCCATCCCGGAAGCCGCGCCAGGCCCAGTTGGTCCAGATGAAGCGCGAGCACGGCGCCCGCCATCAGCAGCAATAACGCCACGAAGAAATAGTTGCGGCGGTTGCTGGATGCGAAGAACGGGATCGCAAGCGCGATCGCCGCGGCCAGCGGAAACGCGACATTTACGACGGCCGCCGCCCAGCCGAAAGGTGTCAGTACCAGCACGCGTCCCGCGACCCAGAGCGCCACCAGCAGCGCCAGCGGCACGCCCGTGGGTGTCGGCCGGTTCGACCAGTTGCGCCCGGCCGTGAACAGAAATCCCACGATGACCGCCAGCGTAAAGCCGAACAGCATCTCGTGCGCATGCCACAACGAACCGCGCAGATAGGGATGGGTCAGCCAGCCGGAAAACTGCAGGGCCCACAGCGGGATCGACAAGGCAGCGAAGATGCTGGCCAGCAGGAAGAACGGGCGAAAGCCCAGTTGCCATAACGCGTAGCCTTGCTTGGCGTCCTTGGGGCGGATCGGCATTTCGACCTGGATGGATGGGCTCATGAAGTGGACTCCCGGGCGCTACGCGCTCCCTGAATGGTTGACGGCCGTGAAAAATATCCCCGCCACCAGCTGGAGCCACGCAGCTGCAATTCGGTATCGGTGACGGTGACACCATAGACCAGCCCTACGTCCACGATGTTCATCGCGACCTCCGGTCCAGCACACGCCGCGGCGCTTGGTGGATGGCCAGGAGCAAGGCCTTGGGTCCGGAATAGGGCAAGGGGAAGGTTTTATCGGTCATGTGGCGCTCTCCATGCTGGAAGGCCGTGGCGCGCGGCTGGCTGCGAACACTTCAGCGCAGGCGCGGGGGCGCCCGTAGCTGTTCCGGCGTGGTGAAGTAGGCCGAGGTCGCGCCCATGCGCTCGCGGGCCCGCGCCAGCTCGTGGCGCGCCACGGTCCTCAGATGCACTTCGTCCGGCCCGTCCATCAGGTGCATGGCGCGGCCCCAGCTCCAGAGCCAGGCCAGCGGCGTGTCGGGCGACAGCCCCATGGCGCCGAAGATCTGCATGGCCCGCTCGACCACGCGGGATTGCAGCCGGGCGGCGACGACCTTGATGGCCGCTATGTGGGCGCGCAAGTGGCCGGGGTCGGCTTGCGGCTGGTCCAATGTCCAGGCGGCGTGCAACACCAGCAGGCGCGCCTGGTCGATTTCGATGCGCGAATCGGCGATCCAGTCCTGGACATTGGAAAAATCCGAAAGGTGCTTGCCGAAGACACGGCGTTCCAGCACCCGCTCGCTGGCCAGTTCGAGCGCCAGCTCGCATTGGCCGATGGTGCGCATGCAGTGGTGCACGCGCCCCGGGCCCAGGCGCGCCTGGGCCATGGTGAAGCCATCGCCCCAGCCGCCCAGCAGATGGTCGGCCGGCACGCGCACGTCCCGCAGCAGGATTTCGCAATGCCCCTCGGGTGCCTGCCGATGCAGCACCGCGATATTGCGCACTACCTGCACACCGGGCGTGTCCGGCGGCACCAGCACCATGCTGTGGCTTTGGTGGGAACCGTCACCGGAGCCGTCGTCGTTGCGGCATAGGACGATCAGCAGCCGGCATGCCGGGTGCGCGGCACCGGTGATGAACCACTTGCGGCCATTCAGGACCAGCTGGCCATCTTCGCGCCGTACAGCGGTTTGCAGGTTGGTCGGATCGGACGAGGCCACGTCGGGCTCCGACATGGCGAAAGCCGAGCGTATCCGGCCGTCCAGCAGCGGTGCGAGCCAGCGCGTGTGCTGTGCCGGCGTTGCGAAGCGGTGCAGCAGTTCCATGTTGCCGGTGTCGGGCGCGCTGCAGTTGAACACTTCGGCGGCCCATGGCAGGCGGCCCATGGTTTCGGCCAGCGGCGCATAGTCGAGGTTGCACAGGCGCGTGCCGGGCTCGTCGTCACGCAGTCCGGGCAGGAAAAGATTCCACAGGCCTTCTTCGCGCGCCAGCGCCTTCAGGTCTTCCATGAAAGGCGGTGGGTACACGCCATCCTGCACCGATCGGTGCCAGGCGGCGTTGTAGGGCAGTAGGTAGCGCTGCATGAAAGCCTCCAGCCGCGCATGCAAAGCCTGCGCCTGGGAAGAATGCGCGAAGTCCATGGATTACCGCCAACGCAGACTACCGGCCCGCGTTCGCTCTTGCGGTCAGACCGCCGCTCCCAGGCCGATGGGCGCCGGCACGATATTCACGATGCGCGTGAAGAGCGCGTCGTATTCGGCCTCAGGCGCGTGCCCGGTCAACGGATCGCGGTTGGTGCTGAAAGCCGCGTCGATTTCGGCCCAGTCCGCGTCCGTCAACACTTTGTCGGCGAGCGGCAGGATCTGTTTTTCTTCCACCGCCATGTGGTCGAGATAGAAGTCCACATACCGGTTCGTCGCATCCTCGAATGCCTGCCGTCGCGTGTCCCCCATCATTTCGAATCCGAGCAGCGCGTGCTCGAGGTCGCGGATCATGCGCTCACCGTGCCCGTGGTCCTCGTCCAGCCGGTCGAGCAATGCGCGCGACAGCGGCGTTCGTGCGCGCAGCTTCGGGAATAGCAGTTCGGACTCCTTGCGGTGGTGCCTTTTTTCGGGGAATTCATCAACATAGAACAACATCGCCCTCAATGCCGCGAAGTCGGGCAGGCTGCCACGGCGCCGATGCAGCGCCAGCAGCTGGACGATGGAACGCAGCATCGCCGACAGGGCGGCATGTTCCTCACGAATGATTCTGGTGGCGATATGCGTCATGTGGTTCTCCGGTTTGAAACCGTAGGGTGACATTCCGGCGTCTGCGCGGCCTTGCGGTAGATCAAGTAAACCCGCATCCATCCCGTATTCGGGTCCGGATCGAATTCCACGGTCGCCTGTCGCGGCGGCTTCGGTGCCTGGCGTATGGCCGCGATTTTTCAATGCCCGCGCCGGAGGGGTATGTTTTGCGCCCGGTGTAGGTTAGATTCGAAGGATGCCTGTAACCCGCAAGTGGACTCTTGGCGCCAAGCTGGCCCTGGTGGCCACGCCTTTCCTGTTGCTGACCCTGGTCTCGATCGCGATCACGCTCTGGATTTCATGGCAGCTTGAGGGGGGTGCCGCGGCCGTCAACGAGGCCGGACGCATGCGCATGCAGGCTTACCGCATGGCGCTTTCGGCCAGTGGCGCTGAACGCGAGGGCCTGGATGCGCAAGCGAAGGAGTTTGAACGCAGTCTCCAGTTGCTGCGCGACGGCGACGCCGAACGGCCGCTGTTCGTGCCCTGGGACGACACGGTTCGCGCACGGTTTGCGCTGGTGCAGGAGGACTGGACGCGGTTCAGCGGTCGCTGGGCAAACAGCGGGTCCACGGCCCGGGAGGCGCTGAGCGCCGATACCGCGGCGTTTACCGGGGATATCGATGCACTGGTGCAAGGCATCGAAAGCCACATGTCGCGCTGGACCGCCGTGCTGCATCTGTCGCAGATGGCCATGATGGCGTTTGCGGTGGTGGGCACGGCCTTGCTGGTGTATACCGGCTACCGCTTCGTGCTGGAGCCGGTAGGTTTTCTGAAACAGGCGATCCGGCGCATGCAGGAAGGTGATTTCTCCGCCCGTGTCGAGCATGTCACGACGGATGAGTTTGGCACCCTGGCCCAGGGCTTCAACGGCATGGCGGAACATGTCCAGTCCATGTACCGCCATCTGGAGGCGCGCGTCACGGAAAAAACCGCGGAACTCGAGCAGAAACGCGAGCGGCTGGAGGCGTTGTACGCTATCACCGCGTTGGCGGCCAACGCGCTCAACCTGCGGGATCTGACGGATGGATTCGTGCGCCATGTAAGGCCGGTCGCCAAAGCGGACGGCGTGGCCCTTCGCTGGTCCGACGAAAACAACGAGCGCTACCTGATGCTGGCTTCCGAGGGGTTGCCGGACAGCATGGTCGAGGCCGAACATTGCGTGCGCGCCGGAGACTGCCACTGCGGTTCTCCGCGGCTGCCGCTGGGCTTGCGGGTAATTCCGATCAGCAGCATGCAGCCGGCCCGGACGCTGCATTGCGAGCAGGCCGGGTTCGAGACCGTGGTCTCGATTCCGATCCGCCTGCATGACACGCTGATGGGCGAGGTGGACCTTTTTTACCATGCGCAGTGCGAGATTTCCGACGCCGAGCGCTCCCACCTGGAAGCGCTGACCGCGCATCTCGCCGCCGCGATGGAGAACCTGCGCCTCGGGGCGCTGGAAAAGGAAGCGGCGGTGTCCGAGGAACGTGGGTATATCGCCCGCGAACTGCATGACTCGATCGCGCAGTCGCTCGCATTCCTCAAGATCCAGGTCAAGTTGATGCGCGACGCGTTGAACGCGGAAGACCGCGGGCCGGCGCGGCTTGTGCTGGAGGAAATCGACGTCGGGGTGCGCGAAAGCATCACCGACGTGCGCGAGCTGCTGGTGCATTTCCGCACCCGGACCGATGCCGAAGACATCGAACCGGCCCTGCGTACGACGCTGCGCAAATTCGAGCAACAGACCGGCCTGCCCGCGACACTGGAGATGGAAGGCGACGCCATGCCGCTGGCGCCCGACCTTCAACAGCAGGTGCTGCATGTCGTTCAGGAAGCGCTTTCCAACGTACGCAAACACGCGCGGGCCACCAGGGTATGGCTGGACGTGCAACAGCAGCCGCGATGGCGCTTTGAAGTGCGTGACGACGGCGCGGGATTTTTCAACGGCCCTGACGCGCACGATGAGACCCATGTGGGCTTGCGCATCATGCGGGAGCGCGCCGCGCGAGTCGGCGCCAGCCTCGAAGTTTTGAGTACCCTGGCCCGCGGCACCTCGATAGTGTTGACCTTGCCGACGGCGGCGGAGGCTGCGAAAGCCACCCCGGCGCGTGCCGTACCGGCCGTCTTCTAGGCGGCAGGAGGCGAACTCCCCATGGGCCCGGTGGCTGACCCGACCAGAATCCTCGTAGTCGATGACCACACGCTGTTTCGCCGTGGCCTGACGGCCCTGCTGGCGCGCGATGCGCGTTTCAAGGTGGTCGGTGATGCCGCGGATACCGGCGAAGCATTGCGGCGCGCAAAGGAATTGCAGCCCGACGTGATCCTGCTGGACAACCACCTGCCGGGCGTCAACGGCGTCGATGCGGTGCCTGCGCTGCGCGATGCGGCGCCCGGCGCCCGGGTGCTTTTGTTGACCATCAGCGAAGACGAAAACGATCTGGGTGTTGCGCTTCGAAATGGCGCCAGCGGCTACCTGCTCAAGACGATCGAGGGCGAAGAGTTGTTCGAAGCGATCCTGCGCGCGGTAGCCGGCGAAAGCGTGATCGCGCATGAGATGACCGGCAAGCTGGTAGCGGCCTACCGCAGCGCGGCGGCCGGCGTCACGGGTCCCGCCGGCAAGTCCCATCCGCCGGCGCGTAACACCCTGGCATCGCTCTCGCCGCGCGAGCTGGACATTTTGCGCGGTATCGCGACCGGCGCCAGCAACAAGGAAATCGCACGTTCGCTGTTTATCGCGGAGACCACGGTCAAGATCCATGTGCAACACATACTGCGCAAGCTCGGTGTCGCGTCGCGCGTACACGCCGCCGTAGTGGCAACCGAGAACGGTCTGCTTTGATCTGGCGCAAACAAGCGTCAATTTGTCCCTGAAATAGTTCGTTCGGGCTATGCCGCCGCGTGACGGCATAGTTCGTCCGCGCACGGGCAGTGGCTCTTCGGAGGGATGGTGGCCGGTGGCATGGGCTCCTAAAGTCATGCCATGCAAACCGGAGCCATGAAATGACCCACAAACGGCAGGCACTGTCCGTGTTGATAGCAAGCACGTTCGCCTTCACCGTGTGTTTCATGATGTGGATGATGTTCGGCGTGATCGGTATTCCGATCAGGAAGGCGTTGGGACTCAACGCTACCGAGTTCGGCCTGCTGACAGCAATGCCGGTGCTGACCGGTTCATTGATCCGTGTACCCCTGGGCATCTGGACCGACCGGTTCGGCGGGCGCATCGTCATGGCGATCCTGATGGCTGGGACCGTACCGGCGATCTGGCTCATGGCTTATGCCACCGTCTATTGGCACTTCCTGGTGATCGGGCTGTTTGTCGGCCTGACTGGCGGTTCGTTCTCGGTTGGCACGCCTTACGTGGCACGCTGGTTTCCCAGAAACAACCAGGGCTTCGCGATGGGTGTCTACGGCGCCGGCAATTCCGGCGCGGCCGTCAACAAGTTCGTGGCACCGGCACTCGTCGTCGCCTTCGGCTGGAGCATGGTGCCGCAGGTTTACGCGGCCATCATGCTGGGAGCCGTCGTCCTGTTCTGGATCTTCAGCTATAGCGATCCGGCGCACCTGGTGCCTTCCGGCACCAAATTCAGCGACCAGCTCAAGCTGCTCAAAGAGCCCAAGGTGCTGAAGTATTGCCAGTATTACTCGATCGTGTTCGGCGGTTACGTGGCGTTGTCGCTGTGGATGGTGCAGTACTACGTAGGCGAATTCGGGCTGGACATCCGCGCCGCGGCGCTGCTGGCCGCCTGCTTCTCGCTGCCGGGCGGCGTGTTGCGCGCCGTCGGCGGCTGGTTATCGGACAAATACGGGGCGCACAGCGTGACCTGGTGGGTAATGTGGGTCAGCTGGATCTGCCTGTTCCTGCTGAGTTATCCGCAGACCGATTTCACGATCGTCACAGCGTCGGGACCGAGAAGCTTTCACATCGGCCTGAACGTCTATCTGTTCACCGGTCTGATGTTCCTGCTGGGCATCGCCTTCGCGTTCGGCAAGGCGAGCGTCTTCAAGTACATCAGCGACGACTATCCGATGAACATCGGCACCGTCAGCGGCATCGTCGGGCTGGCCGGCGGAATGGGTGGCTTTGTGCTGCCGATCCTGTTCGGTGCGTTGATGGACCTGACCGGCATCCGCTCCAGCGCCTTCATGCTGATGTACGGCGTGGTCTGGGTGTCGCTGATCTGGATGTACTGGACCGAAGTACGCCGCACCGAACTGATGGGCAGGAACGCCATCCCCTTCGCCTTGAAGGGCTAAGCAGATAAAGGAAATCGCATGACAGGCATCTCGACAAGCGCGGCCGTCGCGCCCCCAACCGCAAGCGGCGCGGACATCGCCGACTGGCGCCCCGAGGACAACACCTTCTGGGAATCGACCGGCAAACGCATTGCCTACCGCAACCTGTGGATCTCGGTACCCGCCCTGCTGTGCGGCTTCGCGGTCTGGGGCATGTGGGGCATCATCACCGTGCAGATGCTCAACCTGGGTTTTCCGTTCACCCAGGCCGAGCTGTTCACGCTGACCGCCATCGCCGGCATCGCCGGCGCGACGATGCGCATACCGGCTTCGTTCCTGATCCGCCTGGCCGGCGGCCGCAACACCATCTTCCTGACCACGGCGATGCTGCTGGCGCCCGCGCTGGGTACCGGCATCGTGCTGCAGCACAAGGAGTGGCCGTTGTGGGCGTTCCAGCTCATGGCCCTGTGGTCGGGAGTGGGAGGAGGCAACTTCGCCAGTTCGATGTCCAACATCAGCGGTTTCTTTCCCAAGCGCCTCCAGGGCACGGCGCTGGGCCTGAACGCCGGCCTGGGCAACTTCGGCGTCACCACGATGCAGATCGTGATTCCGCTGGTGATGACGCTGGGCATCTTCGGAGGCTTGGGCGGCGAACCGATGGTGCTGGTCAAAGACAGCGGCTGGATATTCGGCAAGATCGCCGCCGGCACGCCCACCTGGATCCAGAACGCCGGCTTCGCCTGGGTGCTGTCGCTGGTGCCGCTGTCGGTGTTGTGCTGGTTCGGCATGAACAACCTGAAGTCGGTTTCCGCGGACACCGGCCACCCGTTCGTCGCGTTCGCCAGGATCACCTGGCTCTACACGCTGGCGTTCATTCCCTCGATCCTCGGCTTGTACCTGTACCTGCCCAAGCCCACCGGCCTCGGCCTGATCAACATGTGGGTGGCGATTCCGCTGGACGTGGTCAGCGCGCTGCTGATCATGAAGCTTGCGGCCTTCGGACCGATGAAGGACAACGTCGCCAAACAGTTCGCGATTTTCAAGGACAAGCACACTTGGTCTTTGACGGCGCTGTATATCGTCACCTTCGGCTCGTTCATCGGTTTTTCGATGGCACTGCCGCTGTCGATGAAGGTGATCTTCGGCGTCAGCCACGTGCCCGACGCGGCCGGCGTGATGCAGCACGCGCTGAACAACCCGAACGCCCCAACCATCCTGGCCTACGCCTGGATCGGACCCTTTGTCGGTGCGGCGGTGCGCCCGATCGGCGGCTGGATCGCCGACAAGGTCGGTGGCTCGATCGTGACCCAGGTCATCTCGGCGGTCATGGTGCTGGCCTCGGTGGCGGTGGGCTACGTGATGATGCTGGCCTACGGATCGGCTACGCCCGAGCAGTACTTTCCAGCTTTTCTCGGCCTGTTCGTCGTGCTGTTTTTCGCCAGCGGCGTCGGTAACGGTTCCACCTTCCGCACCATCGGGGTCATCTTCGACCGCCAGCAAGCCGGCCCGGTGCTGGGATGGACGTCGGCCATAGCCGCTTATGGCGCCTTTGTCGCGCCTATCGTGATCGGCGCCCAGATCAAGGCCGGCACGCCGCAAATGGCGATGTACGGTTTCGCGGTGTTTTATGCGCTGTGCCTGGTACTGAACTGGTGGTTCTACCTGCGCCCCGGCGCCTATATCAAAAATCCATGAAACCTGGCGCGACCGACCGCCTGCCGCGCGGCAGGCCCGCTCCATCCAAACCGAATAGACCCAACGGAGTTCCACGATGAGCCATTTTCTTGACCGCCTCAGCTACTTCTCGCAACCGCGGGAGTCGTTTTCGGGCGACCACGGTGTTACCACGGGTGAAGACCGGACCTGGGAAGACGCCTACCGCAACCGCTGGGCCCACGACAAGATCGTGCGCAGCACGCATGGCGTCAACTGCACCGGCTCCTGCTCCTGGAAGATTTATGTCAAGGGCGGCATCGTCACCTGGGAAACGCAGCAGACCGACTACCCGCGTACGCGCTGGGACATGCCCAACCACGAGCCGCGCGGCTGCGCGCGTGGCGCCAGCTACAGCTGGTACCTGTACAGCGCCAACCGCGTCAAATACCCGATGGTGCGTGGGCGGCTTCTCAAGACCTGGCGCGAGGCGCGGCTGGCGCACGACCCGGTCGATGCCTGGGCGTCGATTGTCGAAGACGACGCCAGGAGGCGCGACTACCAAAGCATCCGTGGCCTGGGTGGCATGGTGCGTTCGAGCTGGGACGAGGTCAACGAGATCATCGCGGCGGCCAACGTCTACACGATCAAGAAACACGGACCCGACCGCATCATCGGCTTCTCGCCGATACCTGCGATGTCCATGGTCAGCTATGCCGCGGGTAGCCGTTATCTCAGCCTGATCGGCGGCGTCTGCATGAGTTTTTACGACTGGTATTGCGACCTGCCGCCGAGCAGCCCGCAGGTATGGGGCGAACAGACCGATGTGCCGGAATCGGCCGACTGGTACAACTCCAGCTTCATCATCGCCTGGGGTTCCAACGTGCCGCAGACGCGCACGCCGGATGCGCACTTTTTCACCGAGGTGCGCTACAAGGGAACCAAGACCGTGGCGGTCACGCCCGACTATTCCGAAGTCGCGAAGCTGGC
>JANYBQ010000152.1 GCA_025360705.1 Betaproteobacteria bacterium
CTCCCAGTCTACGTTTGCGTCGAGTTGTATACGGTCAACTGAGGAAAATAGGTTTATTGCATGGGAGAGAAGGCCAACATTCAAGTGTCTTTGTGCCTCCCCTCGATTGGTATAATTTTTTATACACGAAAGACGTGAATGGAGAAAGAAAAAGAAATTCGCTGGGTCGGTTCTGCCTACGGTGATCTGGTGGGATTCCCGGACGAGCCGCGTCGAGATGCTGGTTTTCAACTGAGCAAGGTCCAAGCAGGCCTGGAACCGGAGGACTGGAAGCCGTTCGATGAAGTGGGCGCCGGTACCAAAGAAATCCGCATCAGGGACAGCAGCGGAATCTTCCGGGTGATGTATGTCGCCAAGTTCGAGGAAGCGGTGTATGTCCTGCACTGTTTCCAGAAAAAGACGCAGGCGACCAGCAAGCACGACAAGGACATTGCCGAGGCGCGTTATCGCGCCGTGGTCAACGCGAGAAAGGTCAAAAAATGACGATCGATACTGAAATCCGCCATGTAACGAAGCCGGGCGCGAACCTGTTCCGGGAACTCGGGTTCTCGGCCGAGGAAGCCAAGCGGCTGCAGGCAGCTTCGCGCAAGCAGATCAACGACACGCGGCAGCTCAAGGAGCAATTGATGTCGGAGCTGGCCGAATGGATAGCACAGCATCACCTGAAGCAGGCTGAGGCGGCGGAGATCTTGATGGTGTCGCGCCCGCGCGTGTCAGATGTGGTGAACAAGAAGACGGCTAAGTTCACTATCGATACGCTGGTCGAGATGCTAAGTAGGGTGGGAAAGCCTGTCAGGCTGGCAATCGGCTGATATTCCACATGATTCGACATCCGAAGGCAAACATTGTCAGAAAACAACGTTTTCAGAGTTGTACCCCGGCTCGTACCCTGAGTTTTCTGAGTGCGCTGAAATTGAGGACTGGAGCGACCTGTCGAGCCTTTTTCGATTCCGCCCCAGGCCACCGGAATTCAAAGCCAACTGTTCTTGGTTGGCTTTGTCGTTTTGGGGCTTTCCCCGCGCCATGCGGGGTTCCGGCCGGTTCTGCGTGTGCCACGACGTTTGCGGCGCGCCGCAAATCCGGCCAGTTCCGCCCCGGTTTGATTCCGTTCCGCATAGGTTTCTCCTTGGCACTCAGCTTTTTGCGATCGGTAGACCTGCGGTCCGCCACTCGCTCACGCCATCGAGGGTTTTGCGGGCACGGTAGCCTCGGGCTTGCAGCAACTTCACCGCCTCGTTCGACATAAGGCAAAACGGGCCACGGCAGTACGCGACGATCTCTACGTTGCGTGGTAACTCAGCCAGGCGATGGATCAGCTCGGACAAGGGCAATGAACGCGCGTACGGCAGGTGGGCGGTGTCGTATTCATTCTGCGGGCGTACATCGAGCACGATGACCTCGCCTCGTTTGGCCTGCGCCATCAACTCTTTGCGAGCCACGCTGACCAGACGGTCCGGATCGGCCATCATTTGCTGCAGCGCCATGCGCAGTTCGATCAGGTGCTCCTCTGCCACCTGGCGCAGAGTCACGCCAAGCTGAGCGACATCGCTGCCGGAGAGGCTGTAGAAGATGCGCTTGCCATCACGGCGGGTTTGCACCAGGCGTGCTTCCTTCAGCGCCTTCAGGTGCGCACTGGCGAGCTTGTTGTCGATTGCCACTTCGGCGGAAATCGTTTCGACGGCCTTCTCACCCTGGGCCAGCATTTCCAGGATCTCGAGCCGCTTCGGACTGGAAAGCGCCTTACCCACGCGAGCAACCTGCTCGTACAAAAGGTCCTTGAGCGATCGGTTATTCATGGTGTACATTCTAATATCCATTAGATTGAATGGATATGATTCAGCGCAAGTGTCTGCGACATTGAAATGGAGGTAGCCGTGCAATTTGAACAGTTTGTGCTTGGGCACGAACCGGCGATCCGGTTGAGTTTCTTCATCGGGGTTTTCGCGATGGTTGGAATATGGGAAGTGGTGGCGCCGAAACGTGCCTTGATGGTGTCCAAGCCCTTGCGTTGGGCCAGCAACCTCGGCCTGGTGGTTCTCAACACGGTGCTGCTGCGATTGCTTTTCCCCATGGCGGCGGTGGGAGTCGCGGCCTTTTGTGCTGCAAATGGCTGGGGTGTCCTGCACCATTTTCAGGTACCGTTCTGGCTCGCGGTGCCGCTGGCACTGTTGGCCATGGACTTTGTCATCTGGTTGCAGCACGTGATGGTTCACGCCGTACCTGCACTGTGGCGGCTGCACCGTGTGCACCACGCCGACCTGGACTACGACCTGACCACGGGGTCGCGCTTTCATCCCGCGGAGATCGTGCTGTCGATGTTGATCAAGTTTGCGACCATCGCCGTATTGGGTCCGCCGATCGTGGCGGTGGTGATCTTCGAGGTGGTGCTCAACGCGGCGTCAATGTTCAACCATGGCAACGTCCATCTGCCTGCGGGTCTGGATCGCGTGCTGCGCTGGGTCATCGTCACACCCGACATGCACCGCGTGCACCATTCCGTCGAGGACGACGAGACCAACTCCAATTTCGGCTTCAACTTGCCGTGGTGGGATCGGCTGTTGGGCACCTACCGCGAGCAGCCCCGTGCTGGCCAACTGGGCATGACCATCGGTATTCATGGCCATACCGATCCGCGTGAAGTAGCGCGTCTGGACGGCATGCTGTTGATGCCATTCAAGGGCGAAGTCGAGGGCTACTCGATTAACCGCCGGTCATGGTTGGACAAGGACGCATCATGATGAAGCGGACGACGCTTCGTTGGCTTCTGGGTCTGGGGTTGCTGGCCATCATCGGCATGGCCGTAGCGTCGCGCGATCGGTTTGACGTGGCAGCCCTGCAGACCTGGGTAGAAGGTGCTGGTGCGGCAGCGCCATTGGCGTACATCGCGGTGTACGCAGCCGCGACCGTGCTGTTTTTGCCCGGCGCGGCGATCGCTATGGCCGGGGGCGCATTGTTCGGGCCCTTATGGGGTACGTTGTGGAGCCTTGTCGGTGCAACTCTGGGCGCTTCTTTGGCGTTTTTGATAGCCCGGTACCTGGGTGCGGACTGGGTCACCCGTCGTGCGGGTCCTCGTTTGAGCCGTCTCAACGACGGTGTCGCGGCTGAGGGATGGCGTTTCATCGCCTTTGTCCGGCTGGTGCCCTTATTTCCGTTCAATTTGCTCAACTACGCGCTTGGCCTTACACGTATTGCGTTCCTCACGTATGTGCTGGCCAGCGCGCTATTCATGCTGCCAGGGGCACTGGCCTATACCTGGTTGGGCCACGCAGGGCGCGAGGCACTGAGTGGCGGCGAAGGAATGGCGCGTTCCATCCTGATCGCGATTGCGCTGGTTTCCGCAGTTGCATTCCTGCCGCACTGGGTAGGCAAGCTCAGGGCCAAGCCCAAGCCCATGCCAGACGTTGAAACGTTGAAGCGCCAACTGGATGCCGGGGAGGACGTTCTGCTTCTGGATGTTCGGGGAGCGTCCGACTTCATGGGTGAATGAGGGCACATTGATCTTGCATGACCTGGTGCGCCGCGGCAATTCACCCAAAGTTAACCCAACCGGCCAGATCGGAGCGTTATTGCGATCTGCCAGACTCGGCCGACAATGTACGCAGGCGGATTTCCCGGCACCTTTTTTGAGCGCTTTTAACAGACCTTCGACATGAATGCTTCTCTCACTACCGATCACATCCGGGTCGTCGATGCCCTAGCATCGTTCGACATGGATCCTGACGAGACCACCGAATGGCGTGAATCCTTTTGTTCGTTGATCCAGGCGCATGGTCCTTTGCGCGCCCGGCAAATGCTGGATGAACTCGTGCGCCTGGCGCACCAGCAGCGTATCGACTGGAAGCCCGAGTTGTGCACGCCGTATGTCAACACCATCGGCGTACAAAGCCAACCTCCGTTTCCCGGTGATCTGGCCATCGAGGAACGTCTGGCCTCGCTGATGCGCTGGAACGCACTGGCCATGGTGGTGCGCGCCAACCAGGCTTATGGCGACCTCGGTGGCCACATCGCAAGTTATGCCAGCGCAGCCGATCTGTTCGAGGCCGGCTTCAACCACTTCTTTCATGCACGTGAAGGTACGGGCGCCGGTCAGCATCGCGGCGACCTGGTGTTCTTCCAGCCGCATAGCGCACCCGGCGTTTACGCGCGCGCTTTTCTGGAGGGGCGCCTGTCGGAAGGCGACCTGGCTCACTACCGCCAGGAACTGGCCGGCCCGCGGCGGGACGCGCGCGGCTTGAGCAGTTACCCGCATCCTTACCTGATGCCGGCCTTCTGGCAGTTCCCGACCGGCTCCATGGGCATCGGGCCTATCAGTTCGATCTATCACGCGCGTTTTATGCGCTACCTGACCCACCGCAATCTGCTGGATTGCGAGAGCAGAAAGGTGTGGGGCGTGTTCGGTGACGGCGAGATGGACGAACCCGAATCCATGAGCGCGCTGACGCTGGCCGCGCGCGAAAAGCTGGACAATTTGGTCTGGGTCGTCAACTGCAATCTGCAGCGTCTGGACGGACCGGTGCGCGGCAACGGACGCATCATCGACGAGCTCGAAAAGCTCTTTGCGGGGGCCGGATGGAATGTCATCAAGCTGGTCTGGGGCAGCGACTGGGACGGGCTGTTCGCGCGAGACCTGACCGGTGCGCTGGCGCGCGCCTTCAGCGACACGGTCGATGGCCAGATGCAGACCTTCGCCGCCAAGGACGGCCGCTTCAACCGCGACACTTTCTTTGGCCAGAACGAGGAGCTGCGCCGCCTGGCCCAGGGCATGACCGACGAGCAGATCGACCGGCTCAAACGCGGTGGACACGACCTGGTGAAGATCCATGCTGCCTATGCCGCGGCCGCTGCGCACACCGGGCAGCCGACCGTAATTCTGGCGCACACCAAGAAGGGTTACGGCATGGGCAAGGCCGGCCAGGGCCGCATGACGACGCACAGCCAGAAGAAATTCGATGGCGCTGAGCTGATCGAGTTTCGCAACCGCTTCAACCTGCCGTTGACCGACGAGCAGGTCACCCGGATCGAGTTCTTCAAACCGGCCGACGACAGCCCGGAGATGCGCTACCTGCATGAACACCGCAAGGCCTTGGGCGGCTACCTGCCGGTACGCAATACGCAAGCGGCGGTGTTGCCCAAACCCGACCTTGCCTCTTACGCCCAGTTCGCGGTTGCCGCGGCGGGCAAGGAGATGAGCACCACCATGGCTTTCGTGCGCATGTTGGGCAACCTGCTCAAGGACAAGGCGCTGGGGCCTCGCATCGTGCCCATCGTCGCCGACGAAGCGCGCACCTTCGGCATGGCCAATCTGTTCAAGCAGGTCGGCATTTATTCGAGCGTGGGCCAGCGTTATGCGCCGGAGGACATCGGCTCGGTGCTGAGTTACCGCGAAGCCGTGGACGGGCAGATCCTGGAAGAAGGCATCAGCGAGGCAGGCGCCATCGCCAGTTGGACGGCCGCGGCCACCAGCTACAGCGTGCATGGATTGGCCATGCTGCCGTTCTACATCTATTACTCGATGTTCGGCTTTCAACGTGTCGGCGACGCCATCTGGGCCGCGGCCGACCAGCGGGCGCGCGGCTTTTTGCTGGGCGCGACCTCCGGGCGCACCACACTGGGAGGAGAGGGGTTGCAGCACCAGGACGGCAGCAGCCATCTGGTTGCGGCGACCATTCCCAACTGCAAGGCCTACGACCCGGCGTTTGCGGGGGAAATGGCGGTCATCATCGACGCCGGCATTCGCGAGATGGTGGTGGAGCAAAACGACGTTTTTTACTACGTCACCCTCATGAACGAGAACTATGCGCAGCCCGACGTTGCACGGGAAGTCGCAGCGCAAATCCTGCGCGGCTGTTACCGCTTCCAGGGTTGGAAGCCAGCAGCATCGACGCCACCCGCAACGACTGCAAAAGCCGTGACGCTGATGGGCTCCGGCGCCATCCTTACCGAGGTGGTCAAGGCCGCGCAGCTGTTGCAAAACGAAGGCTACGCGGTAGAGGTGTTCAGCGTCACGAGCTGGAGCGAACTGGCGCGCGACGGACAGTCCTGCGAGGCGGCGATGCTGCGCGGCGATCCGGCCTGCATGCCCTTCGTGGCGCGGCAACTGGGCGAGAGCGCCGGCCCGGTGATCGCCGCCAGTGACTACGTGCGTGCGGTACCGGAAAGCATCCGTGCATTCATTCCACAAGGCCGGTCGTACTTGACGCTGGGTACCGATGGTTTCGGGCGCAGCGACACGCGTGCCGCGCTGCGTGCGTTTTTTGGCGTCGATGCGGCCAGTATTGTGCATGCGGCAAAGGTGGCGCTGGACGCCTGGAGCCCAGGCCAATAACTATCCGTTAGAGCGCGGGCACAATCCCAATATCAGGGCTGCGTACAGGACGGAGAAGCTTGGGTGCGCAACGCAGACCCAGCGGCTGATCGCCGCTTGCGTTGAAAGAGCCCAAGCCAGCCAACGGGCCGCTCGCGCCGAGCTTGCAAGTAAATATATTGGCAAGCTTGAACGTCCGGAACTGGTCCGCGCCAAACTGCCGCGCTAGTTATGCCGGGTAATCTGTCCAACCGGTTTATCCAGCGACTGGTGCCGGGCGACAGGATCGGCGGTGTCGCTGTTGGCGCTGCTCGCGGCGCCAACCGGGTTGTCGCTTGGCGTTTTCTCGCCTTTTTCCGGGTCGCGCGCGATGGTTTGGCGGGAGGTCTTGTCGGTTATCGGGGACCGCGCCTTGCCGGATGATTGACCGGGTTTCTTGGACATTGCTTTTCCTTTGATCGGTTGATGGACTGCTGTGTTTGCGTTGATGGTCAGCGCTGCATTTTCATGATCTGCTCCATCGGCATCATGTTGTGATTGAGATTGGCCATGATCCACAACGACCCGAACACCAGCAGCATGACGATCAACAAACCGAAGGCCAGTGCCATCAGATTGTTGAGGTTGTCGGGTCCGGATGTCATGTGCAGGAAGAAGACCAGATGCACGCCCATCTGCGCGATTGCCAGCACCGACAGCGCTATCGGAATGCTCTCGGCGCCCACACCAGCGTGCTGCGCGCGATGTAGAAGGACACCGCGGAGAGAAACGCCGCCAGCGCGAAGCCGACCAGGTAACCCCGGACGCTGGCCATGACGTCGGTAACCGCTTGTTCGTCCCCCGGCGCAACGTCATCGTGCGGGTTTCCTTCATTCGGCAAAATATTGCTCATCGCGCGACTCCTACGAGATAGACCAGGCTGAAAAGCGCCACCCAGATTATGTTCAGGGTGTGCCAGAAAAGGCTGAAGCACAACATGCGTCGAAGAATGTCCTCGCGATAACCCTTGGCCAGCACCTGGGCCATCAGCGTGAGGAGCCAGAGCAAACCCGCCGTCACGTGAAGTCCGTGGCAGCCTATCAACGCGTAAAACGCGGATAGAAAACCGCTTCGATCCGGGCCGGCGCCACGCGCGATCATGTCCGCGAACTCGCGCAATTCAAGCGCGAGGAAAGCCACGCCAAGAACGAAGGTGGCCGCCATCGCGCCGTGAAACAGGCGCCCGTTGCGAGCCCGCGCGCCGATCCCTGCCAGGCCGCAAAAAAAGCTCGAAGTCAGCAGGCAAGCGGTCTCGATGGCCACGTTGCGGATGTTGAACAGGTCCCGACCGCTGGGGCCTCCGGCCGTGTTGTCGGTCAGCACGGCATAGGTGGCGAAGAAGGCCGCGAACAGGATGATGTCGCTGATCAGGAAGATCCAGAAGCCGTATGCGACAACAATGCGCTTCGACACGCTGTTGTCCGCGTCTCCGGTCAGTGCCGCGCCATGGCTGCGGCAGCCTCCGCCATGCCCACCCCCCTGTCCGCCAGCCGGCGCGGTCGCCGCAAGACCGCTCATGACACAGGCTCCAGCTGGTCCAGTGCGTCCTGGCGCGCTCTGCGGTTTTGCCGGTCGAGCCGGGCAACGGTTTGCGCGGGAATGAGCGTTTCATGGTCCTCGCGCCAGGCGAATACGACGAAGGTCGCGAAAGCTCCCGCGAAGGCCACCCCGACCAGCCACCAGATATGCCAGATCAACGCGAACCCCATGATGGTTGCGAAAACCGCGCAGACGAAACCGGTGGCGCTGTTGCGCGGCATGTGGATATCGACGTACTCTGGCTCGGGGCCTGGCGTCGTCTGCGCGCGTGCGCGCTGCTTGATGCTCCAATACGCTTCTTCGCTTTCAACTTGTGGCAGCACCGCGAAATTGAACAATGGTGGTGGCGAGGCCGTCGCCCACTCGAGAGAGCGACCGTCCCATGGGTCGCCGGTGTTGTCGCGCAACGCCTCACGTTGGCGGGTGCTGACCACAAGCTGAACGACCTGCAGAACGATGCCCACGAAGATCAACCCGGCCCCGGCGGCGGCGACCAGCAGCCACGGATGCCAGGCGGGCACGTCGTAGTGCTGCAGGCGCCGCGTCATGCCCATCAGTCCCAGCCAATACAGTGGCATGAAGGCGACATAGAAGCCGACGATCCAGAACCAGAACGCGGCCTTGCCCAGCCCCGCGTGCAGCCGAAATCCGAAGGCCTTGGGGAACCAGAATTCGTAGCCGGCGAAGGCGCCGAACAACACGCCACCGATGATTACGTTGTGGAAGTGGGCGACCAGAAAAAGACTGTTGTGCAGCACGAAGTCGGCCGGCGGAACAGCCAGCAACACACCCGTCATGCCGCCGATCACGAAGGTGATCATGAAACCGATGGACCACAACGTGGGCGCCGCAAAGACAATACGGCCACCGTACATCGTGAACAGCCAGTTGAAGACCTTCACACCGGTCGGCACGGCGATGACCATGGTCGCGATGCCGAAGACGGCATTGACGTCCGCACCCGCACCCATGGTGAAGAAGTGGTGCAGCCAGACCATGAAGGAGAGGATGCAAATCGCCATCGTGGCCGCCACCATCGAGCGGTAACCGAACAGCGGCTTGCGCGAGAACGTGGACAACACTTCCGAGAAGATGCCAAACGCCGGCAGGATCAGGATGTAGACCTCGGGGTGGCCCCAGGCCCAGATCAGGTTCATGAACATCATGACGTTGCCACCGGCCTCGTTGGTGAAGAAGTGAAATCCCATGTAACGGTCGAGCAGCAGCATCGCCAGCGTCGCCGTCAAGATCGGGAACGCGGCGACGATCAGCAGGTTGGCCGCCAGCGTGGTCCAGCAGAACATCGGCATACGCAGGTAACGCATGCCGGGCGCGCGCACCTTCAGCACCGTGGTCACCAGGTTGATGCCCGACAACAGCGTGCCGAGGCCGGAAATCTGCAGTGCCCACAGGTAGTAGTCGACACCGACACCGGGCGAATAGGCCAATTCGGAAAGCGGTGGATACGGCAACCAGCCGGTGCGGGCGAATTCGCCCACCACAAGCGAGATATTGACCAGCAGCGCCCCGGTGGCGGTCAGCCAGAAGCCGACCGAGTTGAGCGTGGGAAAAGCCACGTCGCGCGCGCCCAGCTGCAGCGGCACGACGAAGTTCATCAGGCCGATCATGAACGGCATCGCGACGAAGAAGATCATCATCGTGCCGTGTGCCGTGAAGATCTGGTTGTAATGATCTGGCGGCAAAAAACCGGGCCCGTTCAGGGCGACTGCCTGCTGCGCGCGCATCAAAAGGGCGTCCGAGAACCCGCGCAGCAACATCACCATGGCCAGCAGGATGTACATCACTCCGATGCGCTTGTGGTCCACGCTGCTGAGCCATTCTTTCCAGATGTAGGGAAGCTGCCCTTTGAGGATCACCCGCATCAGCACGCCCGCGATGGCCAGCCCGACGACCGCCGAGGAGATCAGCGGCAGCGGCTGATCCAGCGGTATGGCGGCCCAGCTCAGCTTGCCCCACATATCAGAGTCCACTCTGCAGGGGTGGCGCCGACGGCATCGGTTGCGGCGTCTGGCTCGCGCGGTTACGGTTCGGTGCCGGGCCCGGGCCGGGCGCGATGTGTTGCGAAACGACCTTGTCGAACAGATCTGCTTCGACATCTCGAAACGTGGACGGAGCCTCGTTGGCGCTCTGTCTTGCCAGCGTGGCATAAGCTGTGGCATCCAACGCCCGACCCGCGCCGCGGGTGGAACTTACCCACGCGGTGAACTGGTCGGCGGGAACCGCGCGTACATCGAAATGCATGTCCGAAAAACCGTCCCCGCTGTAGTGACCGGAGATGCCGCGAAACGTGCCCGGCGCGTCGGCGCGCAGATGCAATTCGGTCGCCATGCCGTTCATGGTGTAGATCATGCTGCCCAGTTGCGGTATGAAAAAAGTATTCATGACACTGGCCGAGGTCAGCGTGAAATGCAGCGGCACCCCGGTCGGCACGACCAGCTGGTTGATGCTGGCGACTTGCTGCGTGGGGTAGATAAAAAGCCATTTCCAGTCCAGCGACACCACCTGGATATTGAGCGGCGGCACTTTGGAAGGCAACGGCTTGTATGGGTCGAGCTCATGGGCTCCGATCCAGGTAACGCCACCCAGCAGCATGATCACCATAAGCGGGATCGACCAGACAACCAGTTCGATGCGCCCGGAGAATGCCCACTGCGGAAGGTGACGGGCTTTTTCGTTCGAGGCGCGGTACCACCATGCGATCACCAGCGTCGCGACGATTGTCGGAATCACGATTGCCAGCATGATGGCCAGCGAATCGATCAGGATGGTCTTGTCGGCTTGGCCAATGGGTCCGCGCGGATCGAGCACCGCCGGCTGGCAGGCGGTCAGCGCCAGCACTGCAACGGCGCCAAACCACCGCGCGTGCGCTGTCAACCGCTCGCGCATGGGACGGTCGGAACTTCCCGGTTGGGGTGGAGGTGCATCGCATGTCCTTGCGTAGTCAACATGCATCATCGGCAGCCGCACCGTTGCGCGGCGTAGGACACAATTTATTTTTTGCGTAAGCGGGTGTCTATCGCAGCCGCCCTGCGGATCTCCCTGGCATGAGATGCTGCGGGTCCAGACAAGTAGGAGTAGGAATGCCAGTCACCCAGCACCCCCTCCACAGATCCGTACGTGCGGAGCTACCGCATACGGCTCCTGCCTTGGGTGGTGACGATCAGACGCTGGTTGGGGTAAGGGTGGCAGATATGGGGAGTCGGCAG
>JANYBQ010000163.1 GCA_025360705.1 Betaproteobacteria bacterium
AGGCCAGCATGACGCCGGGTCGGTCGTTGTTGTGAAACACCAGCGGCCGTTCGATGGCACCCGCCGCGACTACGACCTGGCCGGCCCGTACACGCCAGCTGCGCTGGAAAATACCCGGCCTGGAGGGTGCGCGTTCCGTCACCACCACAAGGTTGGATTCGCGGTAGGCCCAGGCGCTGGCCTGCGACAGCCGCGTGACGTTGGGCATGCCGTCGAGTTCCTGCACGGCGGCAGTGACCCAGTCCATCGCGGGACGGCCGTCGATCTGCGCACGCCGGCCCAGCAGCGCACCGCCGGGCTCGATGTCGTCGTCTGCCAGCAGCACCCGCGCACCGGCATGCGCCGCGCTCAAAGCGGCCATCAACCCTGCCGGCCCGGCCCCGACCACCAGCACGTCGCAATGCCAGTGCCGCGTTTCGTAGATGCCTTTGACGCGGTCGGCGTCGGGCGCGTGCGACAGTCCGGCGGCACGGCGTATCAGCGGCTCGTAGGCATGCCAGTTCGGCCACATGAAGGTCTTGTAATAAAACGACGCGGGCAGCAGCCGGCCGATGAGTTGGTTGACCGCCAGCAGATCGAAACGTGCGGAAGGCCAGCAATTCACGGAACGCGCTTCCAGGCCTTCGCGCAGCTGCACGGTCGTGATGGGATGGCTGCCTCCAGCCTGATCGCCCAGCAATTCGACAAAGGAGCTGGGCTCCTCCAGGCCCGCGCCGGTGATGCCGCGCGGCCGGTGGTACTTGAAACTGCGCGCGTTCAGGCGTTCGCCGTGCGCCAGCAGGGCGGAGGCCAGGGTGTCGCCGGCGCGGCCGGTGAAGCTGCGGCCGTTGAAGCGGAAGCGAACCGGCCGCGTGCGGTCAATACGCCCGCCGTCAGGGAGGCGGAAAGGCTCAGGCGCCATGGCGCGCCACACCCAGGATCTGGTGTGTCACGGTGTCGCGCCTGAGCGTCAGCCACGCGCCACAGCCGCGCACATGCCACCATTTCTCGTCCACCGGGCCCATCGGATTGATTGGTACGGTCAGGTAATCGACCCATTGCGCATCGTCGAGCGAGTCCACGCCGCGGTCCAGGATACCGTCGGAAAGCTGGCCCGGCACATGGTCCAGCCCATCGGCCTCGCCAGGCCGCATCCGGCGCGTCGGACCGCCGTGCTGAAACTCGGATTCATTGCGTGGCCCGCAATGCGGGCAGGGGATCAAAAGCATGTGAATAGCCTGCTGACGTTACCTTGCGGTGGTAGTGCCGCTTTCCAGCACGAAGTCGAGGTGGCGGAAGCGGTCGAGTGCAAACGGAACGATCAGCGGGTGCGGCTCGTCGTGCGCTATCAAATGGGCAAGCGTGTAGCCGCCCGCCGGCACGGCCTTGAAGCCGCCCCACCATCCTGCCGATACGTACAGGCCAGCGATCGAAGTACGCGAAACGATGGGTGTGGCGTCGTGCGCGATGTCCAGCGTCCCGCCCCACTGGCGCATCAGCTTGAGCCGCTTGAAGGCGGGGAACAACTCGAGCATGGCAACAACCGTGTCCTCGAACACGTTCTGCTTGATGTCGCGCCGGAACGACTGGCCTATGTCGTTGGCGCCACCTATCACCAGTTCACCGCGGTCCGACTGGCTCAGGTAGACACCGATGTCCGGGCAGTTGACGATCACGTCGATCAGCGGTTTGACCGGCTCCGACACGAAGGCCGTCAGGTTCATGGTCTTGAGCGGCAGGCGCAAGCCCACGGTCCCGGTGAGCGTGGTGGTGTGGCCCGACACCACCACCGCCACCTTTTTGGCGCGTACCGTTCCGCGGTCGGTTTCCACGCCGCTGATGCGGCCGTCCTCCGAGCGCAGCAGTGCTTTGACGGCCGTGTTCTGGTGCATCTCCACGCCGCGGTCATCGGCCGAACGCGCGTAGCCCCAGGCCACGGCGTCGTGCCGGCAGACGGCGGCGTCGGTATGCACCATGCCGGCGATGATGGGAAGCCGGGCATCGGGGCCGCCTCCCGTCAGCGCCGGTATGCGTCGCCGTACCTCCTCCACACTGATGGGTTCGTAGGTCGAGCCATGGTTGTCCATGTTCATCATGCGCCGGCGGATGTCGCGCAGCCGGCCCGAGGTCTGCACGATGT
>JANYBQ010000179.1 GCA_025360705.1 Betaproteobacteria bacterium
GTCCCAGGCCCAAAAAGGACAGGCTGGCCTCGGCAATCACTGCCGCGGCAATCGCCAGCGTAGCCTGCACTATCAACGGCGCCAGGATGTTGGGCATGACGTGGCGCAACGCAATTCGCCAGGGCGGGTTGCCAACCGCACGCGCCGCCTCGATGTAGTCTTCGACCTTGACGTTGATGACCTGCGCGCGTGTAAGCCGCACGAATATCGGAGTGGCCGACACACCGATGGCGATCATCGCGTTGGTCAGGCTGGGGCCGAGAAAAGCCGCCAGTGCAATCGCCAGGATCAGGAACGGGCAGGCCAGAAAGGCGTCGGTAATGCGCGAAATCAGCCCATCCGTAAAACCACCCAGAAAGCCCGCCGCCAACCCTATCGGAACGCCCAGTAACAGCGAAATCGAGACGCTCGCCAAACCAGCCAGCAAGGATGCCCGAGTCCCGAAGATCACGCGCGACAACACGTCGCGCCCTACTTCGTCCGTGCCCAGCCAGTGTTCCGCGCTGGGCGCCTTGCGGATCGCCGTCCAGCTGGTGGCTATCGGATCCTGCGGCGCGATCCATGGCGCAAACATGGCCAGCGCGATAAACAGCAGCACCACCGCCAGGCCCAGCATCGCACCGCGGCGGCGGCGCAGCCGGCGCCACGCGCGCAGCCACGGACCGGCCTCTTGGCTTTCGGCGACGGACGCCACCGGCCCGCTGAGCGATGCCACGGCACTCATGCGCGCAACCTTGGATTGACCAGAAAATACGCCAGGTCGGCCAGCAAATTGAGCACGATGTAGGTGGTCGCCGTAACCAGCACCACGCCCTGCACTACCGAATAATCGCGGTTGAAAACCGAGTCGACGATAAGTTTGCCAAAACCCGGAATCGTGAACACCTGTTCGGTCAACACGGCGCCCGACAGCAAGGTGCCAAGCTCCAGCGCACCGAGGGTGATGATGGGTGTCAGCGCGTTGCGCAGCGCGTGTTTAAGTACCACCACCCGCTCGCTCAAACCCTTGGCGCGCGCGGTGCGCACATAGTCGGCGCTGAGCACCTGCAACATCGCGCTACGCGTATGACGCATCAACACGGCGGCAATCGCATTGCCCAGCACAAAGGCCGGCATGACCATCGCAGCCAGGTTGGCTTTCAAGTCGACAAACGGGCTCTCGTAACCCGAGGCCGGCAGCCAGCCAAGGTTGACGGAGAACAGCAGGATCATCAAAATGCCAAGCCAGAAATTGGGTGTGGACAAACCCCACAAGGCGAACAGGTTGGCCGCGTAATCCCAGGCCGTTCCGCGGCCGACCGCCGATACCACGCCGGCGGGTATGCCGATAACCAGCGCAATCGCCATCGCCAGCAGCGCCAGTTCCACCGTGACGGGCAGTTTTTGCGCAATCAGTTGCGTCACGGGCAACTGGGTACGCACCGATTCGCCCAGGTCACCACGCAACACGCCGCCGATCCAGTAGGCATACCGCACAGGTAACGGCTGGTCCAGATGCAGCTTGGCATGCAGGTAGGCCACAACCGCCGGATCACGCTCTTCGCCTGCCAGAATCACCGCCGGGTCTCCGGGCAACAACTGCTGCAACCCGAAGATCAGCATCGACACCAGCACCAGCGTCGGGATGATGGTGAACAGCCGCTTGACGAAAAACTCGAACATCTCAGACAACGGTTGCTGGATTCACTGATGTCGGTTCGTCAGCGCGGCGCAGACCGTCAGGTTCCCCCCATCTTGAGGCCCTGTATGCGCAGCAAGCCGTCGGGCACATTGCGCACTCCGCTGAGCCTGGCGTTATAAGCCCAGAGCCAGTTGCGGTGGTACAGATACACCACCGGGCGGTCTTTGATGACCTTCGCAGCAATTTGCTCGAACACTTTTTTGCGTTCAACCGGGTCGCGCAATGCGCGCGACTTGTTGAGCAGTTCGTCAGCTTCGGCCGAACAATAACCGGCGTAGTTCAGCGGCTGTTTGCAAGCGTGAAAGCTGTACAGATTGCCATCCGGATCCGGGCGTCCGCTCCAGGCCAGGATATAGGCATCGAACTCACCCTTGTCGGCCAGGTTGAGCGAGGTCGCAAACTCGGTCGACTGGATCTTCACGTCGAAACCCGCGTCACGGCTCATGGCCTGAATCACCAAGGCCAGACGCTGTGCGTCGGACGTGGTGGGCGTCATCAGCGTGAAGCTTGGATTGGGAACGCCGGCCTCCTTGAGCAAGGCGCGCGCGCGTTCGATATTGCGTTTGGGAATCGGCATGTTTTTG
>JANYBQ010000185.1 GCA_025360705.1 Betaproteobacteria bacterium
AGGCGATGGTTTCGTCCAGCACCAGCCCATAGTGCTTGCGGTCTTCCGTTACGTACGCAATACCGTGGTCGATCGCTTTTTGCACCGTGCCGGTATCGATTTCCTTGCCATGCATCAGGACCTGGCCGCTGATATTCTGGCCGTAACTGCGTCCGAAAATGCTCATCGCCAATTCCGTGCGTCCGGCGCCCATCAGGCCGGCGATGCCCACGATCTCGCCGCGCTTCACATGCAGGTCGACACCTTTGATCACCTGGCGTTCCGGATGTACGTCATGGTGCACACGCCAGTTCCTGATCTCGAAAACTTTCTCGCCGATGTTGGGGCTGCGTTTGGGATACCGGTCTGCCATTTCGCGTCCCACCATGTGCCGGATGACGCGGTCTTCGCTGATGCGCTCCGAGCCGCAGTCCAGCGAGGCGACCGTGGCGCCATCACGCAACACGGTGATGGTATCGGCTACCTTGGCTATTTCGTTGAGCTTGTGCGAGATCAGGATACATGCGATGCCCTGGCGCTTGAGGCCGAGCAGCAATTCCAGCAAGGCGTCGCTGTCGGTTTCGTTGAGGCTGGCGGTCGGCTCATCCAGAATCAGCAGCTTGACCTCTTTGGACAGTGCTTTGGCGATCTCTATCAGCTGCTGCTTGCCGACCCCGAGATTGGTTACCAGCGTGCCGGGCGATTCATTCAGCCCCACCTTCTCCAGCAAAATTTTGGTTTTCAGGAAAGACGCGTTCCAGTCGATCACGCCATGATGCGCTTGTTCGTTGCCGAGAAATATGTTCTCCGCGATCGACAGCAGGGGCACCAGCGCCAACTCCTGATGAATGATGATGATGCCCATTTTTTCGCTGTCCGAGATGCCCTTGAAGCGGCATTCCTGGCCGAAAAAACGGATGTCGCCTTCGTAGTCACCGTAAGGGTAGACGCCGCTCAAAACCTTCATCAGGGTGGATTTTCCAGCTCCGTTCTCGCCCACGATGGCATGGATCTCGCCGGCACGAACGGTCAGATTGACATTACTCAGCGCCTTCACCCCGTGAAACGCCTTTTGCATTCCGCGCATTTCGAGAATCGAGTCCGCCATGTCAGTGTCGCCGTGTTCTCAAGTCCGTCTGAAATGAAAAAGCCCTGCGCTTTGCGGCACAGGGCCCGTCGCAGCCAACGCTGATTTACTTCAACTGGTCTTCCTTGATGTAACCGCTACCGACCAGCACCTGTTTGTAGTTGGACAGGTCTACGGCAACCGGCTTGAGCAGGTAGGAGGGCACGACCTTGACCTTGTTGTTATAGGTCTTGGTGTCGTTGATCTCGACCGTTTTTCCACTCAACATCGCGTCCACCATATTGGCCGTGACTTTGGCCAGTTCACGCGTGTCCTTGAAGATGGTCGAATATTGTTCCTTGCGGATGATCGACTTGACCGACGGCACCTCGGCGTCCTGGCCACTGACAAACGGATACGGCTGCTTGGCGCTGCCGTAACCCACACCTTTGAGCGACGACAAAATGCCGATGCTCAGTCCGTCATAGGGCGACAACACCGCATCGACGCGGGCCTTGCCGTAATAGGCGCTCAACAGGTTGTCCATGCGCGACTGGGCTACCGCCCCGTCCCAGCGCAAGGTCGAGACCTTGTTCATGCCGACCTGTTTGCTCTGCACCACCAGCTTGCCCTTGTCGATGTAGGGCTGCAATACCGACATCGCGCCGTCGTAAAAGAAAAATGCATTGTTGTCATCGGCCGAACCGCCGAAAAGTTCGATGTTGAACGGGCCCTTGCCTTCTTTCAGGCCAAGTGCCTTCTCCAGTGACTGCGCCTGCAATACGCCGACCTGGAAATTGTCGAAGGTGGCGTAGTAGTCCACGTTTTTGCTGCCCACGATCAGGCGGTCGTAAGCGACGACCTTGATCCCTTTGTCAGCGGCTTTTTGCAGCGCATTGGACAGCGTGGTGCCGTCGATCGCGGCGATTACCAGCACCTTGACGCCCTTGGTAATCATGTTCTCGACCTGCGCCAGCTGGTTCGGGATATCGTCGTCGGCGTACTGCAGGTCGGTCTTGTAGCCTTTGGCCGCAAGAGCCGCGACCATGCTGTTGCCGTCGCTTACCCAGCGCGTCGAAGTCTTGGTCGGCATGGCGACACCAACGGTGCCTTTGTCCTGCGCAAAGACCAGCGGTGTGCCAAGGGCGAAACCCAGTGCTATGCTGGCGGTGATCGCCTTGAGCGTTGTTCTACGTGTTTTCACTATCCGTCTCCTGAAAGGTTTGTTTGAAACCGGCCAACTTCTAGGTTTGGCTCAGGCGGCAATGATACGTATTCGGCGCGGTATTTCCAATATCGTTGGCTCACAAGAAAATGCCGGGCCGCTCCCAAGTTTTCTTGCACCCCCTCGGGGGGCCTCAATTGCGGAATGCCCGAATTCGGGTTGGCACCGACCGGCAAACTCCGTGCCGGCGCCGAGTCTAAGGGTTATCCGCCTTTTTTAGCGCGTTTGCCAGGATTTTTTTTGCTGCGTGTGGCAGTGCCGCGCTCAAGGCTGCGTTTTTGCCCCTTGCTCACGGGCGCCGTGTACCCCGGCATCGGGACTGGTTTGGGAGCGCTGCGGTCACTTTCGGTGCGGATAACTTTAGCCATGGTTTATTCCATCAAGTTTGATTCAACTCTCGATTAGGCCACAACGTCTCAGCCCAGCACGTCCAAGTCGGACTCGCTCACCTTGTCGCGCAATGTCGCGGCGTGCGCGGCACGCGCAGCGCGCACTGCGGCGTCCGGGTTAATCGAGGCATTGGCCCGGCCCAAAGCCTCGACCATGTTCGCGCGCTGATGTTCGTTCGCGAACACGAAAAGTCGCATGTGGGTCCAGGCGGCATCGGGTGAAGCGTCGACCAGGGTCGTGAAGCTGATCAGGGAGCCGCGTTGAAGCGCCTCATGGTCGATTGGTTCGACATGGGTTTGTAGATATTCCGAATACGCCTCGAACTGGCCCGGTTTGGCGCGCCAGTAAATAACGCGCGCGTACTTTTTCGCATCCATATTTGTCTCCGGTCAAAACTTCACCGACGTTACCCGATGTCAGCCGGATTTCGGCGGAGAAATAATGAAATTCAGGCGCATCAATCATCGCGATTGAATGGAAGATAGCGCCTTATCCGCCCGATTTGGAAATCACATGCGCCTGCCTGTCCCTTACCGCCCCGAAAGCCAGATCGTCGCCCAGCGCCTGGGGTCACTTGCCGCGGCACTCGACTGGGCTGCCGCCGCGCGGGTCGCCACGCCATGGGTGCATGCGGTACGCAAGAACCCGCCACCATTTTGGGCGATGGAAAGCCTGCTCAAGGAGTATCCGATCTCGAGCGCCGAAGGCCTGGCCCTGATGCGGCTGGCGGAGGCACTGCTGCGGGTCCCTGACGCCGAGACCGCCATCGCGCTTACCGCCGACCAGCTCGGCCGTGCCGACTTTGAAGCATCCGGCGACAAGACCTTGGCGCGGTTGTCCAGCACGGCGATTGCCATGAGCAAGAAGTTCCTGCCCGACAGCGAGGCGCCGAGTGGCATGTTCGCCAAGCTGGGCGCGCGCTCGGTGGTGGCCGCCACGCTGCGTGCGGTGCAGCTGCTGGGTCGCCAGTTCGTGCTCGGCCAGACGATTGCGCAAGGCATGGACGAAGCGGCATCGGCAAAACGCAAGATCAAAAAACTGCGCTACAGCTACGACATGTTGGGCGAAGGCGCGCGCACCGACGCCGACGCGCTCAAATACCTGGCCAGCTACACCAAGGCGATCGGCGCCATCGCGGCCAAATCCGACGCCACCGCACCGTGTGAGCAAAACGATGGCATTTCCATCAAGCTCAGCGCCTTGCACCCGCGTTACGAAGATGCGCAAAAAGCCCGTGTGATGGGCGAACTGGTTCCGCGCGTGGTGCGGCTGTGCGAGCAGGCCGCCCGGGCCAATATCAACCTCACCATCGACGCCGAAGAAGTGGACCGGCTGGAACTGTCGCTGGAGGTATTTGAAGTGCTGGCGGCGCATGTCGCGCAACATTTTCCCCAATGGACCGGCTTCGGCCTGGCGATGCAGGCTTACCAGACCCGCGCGCTGGAGCTTGTCGACCACGTGGCCGCGATCGGGCGCAAATACAAAATTCGTCTGATGTGCCGCCTGGTCAAAGGCGCATATTGGGACGCCGAGATAAAACGTGCGCAGGAGATGGGCTTGCCGGCTTACCCGGTGTTCACGCACAAGCACCACACCGACGTGTCGTATCTGGCCTGCGCCAAGGCCTTGCTTGAAGCGTCCGACACCATCTATCCGCAGTTTGCCACGCATAATGCGGCCACCATCGCGGCCATCCTGCAAATGGCGGCCAGGTCGGGCGCGCCGTTTGAATTGCAGCGCCTGCACGGTATGGGTGAAGGCGTGTACCGCGAGGTGCTGAAGAACCCGCTGATCGCCTGCCGCGTCTACGCACCGGTGGGCGCGCATAAAGACCTGCTGGCCTATCTGGTGCGCCGCCTGCTGGAGAACGGCGCCAACTCGTCTTTCGTGCACCAGCTGGCGGACGAGTCGGTGGGCATGGAAGAACTGCTGATTTCGCCGCTGCGGCTGGATCCCGAAACCTCGTTGCCGCTGCCGCTGGAACTGTATGGTTCGGCACGCAAAAACAGCGCGGGGCTGGACTTGACCGTCGAGCCGATGCGCGCGCCTTTGCTGGCAGCCTACGCCGCGGTGCAGGTTCCGCCCGTGCCCGTGTTCGACGTCGCGGCCATTCCCGCCGCAGTGGCAAGCAGTGCCGACAGCTACAAAAAATGGAGCAGGACCGACGTGGCGCGACGCGCGACGACGCTGCTGCAGGCGGCGGACGCGATGGAGCATCAGATGCCGCGCTTTTGCGCGCTGCTGGTCAAGGAAGCGTTCAAGACCTGGGGTGACGCGGTAAGCGAAGTGCGCGAGGCGGTGGACTTTTTGCGTTACTACGCGGGCGAGGCCACACGCATCATGGCGCCAGTCACCCTGCCGGGGCCAACCGGCGAATCGAACGAACTGCGGTTGAACGCACGCGGCCCCTGGGTCTGCATCAGCCCGTGGAACTTTCCGCTGGCCATCTTCACGGGCCAGATTGCGGCGGCGCTGGCAACCGGCAACACCGTGCTGGCCAAGCCTGCGGAGCAAACTCCGGCCATCGCGCTGGCAGCAGTCAGGCTCCTGTACGCCGCCGGTGTGCCGACGGACGCGCTGCAACTGCTGCACGGCCCGGGCGACACCGTGGGCGCTGCCCTGGTGGCTGCACCCGGCGTGGCGGGTGTGGTGTTTACCGGCTCGACCCAGGTCGCCAGAATCATCAACCGCGCATTGGCCGCCAAGGACGGCGCGATCGTGCCGCTGATCGCCGAAACCGGCGGCATTAACGCCATGCTGGTGGACAGCACCGCCTTGCCCGAACAGGTGAGCGATGCGGTCGTGCAAAGCGCATTCCGCAGCGCCGGCCAGCGATGTTCCGCGCTGCGCCTTTTATGTGTACACGCGGAGATCGCCGGCCACGTGATCGAGATGATTCGCGGCGCGGCGCAGGAGCTGACCATCGGTGACCCCTCCGACCTGGCTACAGACGTCGGCCCCGTGATCGACCGCGAAGCCTTCGACAACATACGGGGTAACTGCGAACGTTTGATGAAGGAAGCCCGGCCGCTTCTGGATGCGGGCCTCTCTGCGCCATTGCAGGCAAGCAAAAACGCCGTCGGGGCTGAGCCTGTCGAAGCCTTCGCCAGCCCTTCGCGAAGCTCGGATGGAACGGGGGTCGAGAACCTGGTGCCTCCGCAGGCCTTTGAAGTCCGCTCCATCGCGGACCTTACCCAGGAAATCTTCGGCCCGGTGCTGCACATCGTGCGCTGGAGCGGCGACCCGGCCGACGTCATCGCCCAGATCAATGCGCTCGGTTATGGCCTGACGATCGGCATCCAGACCCGCATCGACAGCCGCGCGCAGCTGTTGGCGAGGGCCGCGCATGTGGGCAACGTCTACATCAACCGCAACCAGATCGGCGCCGTGGTGGGGGTGCAGCCGTTCGGTGGCGAAGGCCTGAGCGGCACCGGCCCCAAGGCTGGCGGCCCGCATTACCTGTACCGCTTTTGCGCCGAACAGACCATCACCATCAACACCACGGCGGCGGGCGGCAACGCGGCGTTGCTGGCGGGGTAGATTGCGCGAATGCCACGGCGTTATTCCGAGGCTTTGCCCAGGTCGTCCATCCAGGCCGCGAACGCGGTTTCCAGTTCGCCGCGGTCCATGCGCAGCAGCGCGGAAGGATGCAGCGTGATCAACACGCGCAAGCCGTCTTCCCGCACCATCCACTGACCGCGTTCGCTCATGACGGCCACGGGCCTACGTAGCAGCGCCCGTGCGGCGGTGGAGCCGAGTGCGATGGCGGCCTTGGGTTGGACCAGCGTTATTTCGCGCTCCAGCCAATGGACACAGGCCTCGACCTCGCGCTGCGCCGGTGTCTTGTGCATGCGCCGCTTGCCGCGCGTTTCGTACTTGAAATGTTTGACGGCGTTGGTAATAAACAGCGTCTCGCGCGGCCAGCCGAGCTGCATCAAGGCGCGATCGAGCAGCTGGCCCGCCGGGCCGACAAACGGGCGGCCGCGTAAATCTTCCTGGTCGCCCGGCTGTTCACCTACCAGCATCAGCCGCGCATGTGTCGGCCCTTCGCCGTTGACCGCCTGTGTCGCGAATTCGCCGATCGGGCAGGCGCGGCAATGTTCGGTGGCGTCGCGTAAAGCCGGCATGTCCCGGGGCGCCTCGGTGGTCGCGACGTGCGGCTCGATGCGCAGCACCCTGGACGCGGCCGGCCGTCGCCGCGCGGGTTCGCTACCGCCCGCTTCAAGCATGTTGCCGCTGCGCTCGGCCGAGCGCAGCGTCAGCGGCTGGATCAGCGTGGCCTCTGGCAGGTTCTTCCAGTAACGGCGTGGCATTTCTTTTTGCGTCATTTTTATTTTGAGCCGCGCCGGGTTGAAGATGTTCTCGTAGTAGGTCAGCCAAAGCCGCTCGTTGGCATCGGCAAAAGGTGCATCCTCGCGCTGTGCGCCGGAACCGAATGCCAGCACGCGGCCGTTCCAGCGCGCGCAGCGTTCGGGCGTCAGGATGGCCCACGGCATTTGCGCAAAACGCCGCGCGAAGAACGGCGCCGTGGCTTCGACGATGTGATGCATCGGTTCGAACCACGCCACATGCGTGATGCGCCATTCGTCGTCGGTGGGTGCGGCCAGCGGCCGAAAACGCACAAACGCCGTCATCTTGTGCATGTCGCGCCGCACGGCACGCGCCATCTGCTCGGCGGCTATGCGGTCCGCGTCCAGCGGGTCGTGGCGCAAACCCGGTTCATGGTCCAGTCTCCACAACAGGCGGTACAGCAGGCCAAAGCGGCCGGGGTCCGAATGCAGCACCGCGCGTTCGCACAAGGGCACGAAGAACGCGGGCACGCTGATGCGCGCTGGCTCGGGCGGTTTTGAAAGGCTGTCAGGAGCGGGCGCGTTCTGTTCGCTCAGAGTACCGAACAGATCGGGTTCGGCCGCCGAAGCCACATGCCAACTCACATCGTCCGGTGCGATTTTTTCGGCCAGCAAACTGCGCGCCTTGCGGCGAAACCCCGCAACGTCCGCTTCACCGCCCAGATGAATCGCGCGCGGTATGCAAGCTGCCATCGCTCACCACCGGTCCACGGCGCGCGTCACGATATCATGTCCGGCGAATCGAACATCAGCGATTGCTGGCGGGGCCTGGGCTTTAGCCTGAAGTTCCTCCCTTTTCATAGCCACCAAATCGCGATTTTCGTGCTCTCGTAGCTGGAGAAAGCCGCTATACGCGGCCATTTTTTGGTGCGAATTTGTAGTCACTAAATATATTTGTATGATCGAGTGTCTTCGACGACATCCACGTCGTGAAGAAGACGGCAAGCACCGTGCTGAATGCGACGGTCGCAAGCAGCACCTTGAGGTCGTGATCGGTCGAAATGAACATCAGGCGCGCCAGCAC
>JANYBQ010000194.1 GCA_025360705.1 Betaproteobacteria bacterium
CGGCCTCGGCCGATCCGGCTTCGCGCGCGAGTTCCAGCGCGCGTTCGTGTTCATGCTGGCACTCAATGGTGCGGCCCATGGCGAACAGCAAGTTTCCGCGCAACTCGTGCAGACGCGACAACTCGAGCGTGAGACCGGCCCGCTCCGCCAGCGGTTGCGCCTCCTTTAGCAGCGCCAGTCCTTCGTCCGGGCGATCCACGATCCGCATGCCGGAGGCCATGGTGATGAGCCCCAGGGCGCGTTCGGCGCCGTTGCGGGAAGCTTCGACCGCCACGCCGCCGGCCGTTATCGCTTCGGCCGAACGCCCGGTTTCCAGCAACAGCTTGGCGCGCGCCAGCTTGAGCGGAAAACTCTGGTCGCTGTCGCCGGCATGCCGCAGTCCGCGTTCCACCAGCTCGAGTGCCCGCGCATAGTGGAGCCCGGCGGACATCGCTTCGCTTGCACGCAGGTACGCCGTCGGTGCCCGGTCATCCTCGGCACGCTCGAAATGCTCGGCCGCCAGCGCCGCGTCGCTAGGCTCCACCCACTCGGCTGCCAGCAGATGCAGTTGACGGCGCCTTGCATGCAGCAGAGAGCCATAGGCGCCATCGCGAAACAGCGCGTGGCTGAACACCAGGTCGTCGCCTTCCTGGCGCAGCAAAAACTGCTCCACCAAAACGCGGCTGTCGTACACCGGGTCGGCTACCAGATGGCGGATGGCTTGTAGGGGCACGCGTTGGCCCCAGACCGCCGCCGCCTGCAGGGCGCTTTTATCGGCGGGTAAGAGCCGGTCCATGCGCGCCTGGATCAGTGCCTGGATAGAGCCCGGCAGATTGTTCGAACTCTCATCACCGGCATTCAGCAGCAACTGCTCCAGAAACAGCGGATTGCCCTCGGCGCGCTCGACACAGCTGCGCAGCAAGGCCTCGGAGATGGACGCCGCGCCCGCCGCAAGGCGCAATGCATCGTCCATCGTCAAGGGTCCCAGATCGATGCTGGTCACGGGCAGACCATGCAGCGAGGTGCGCCATTCGCCAACGCTCGGGTCGCCCGCGAAACGCGTTGTCAGCATCACCAGCAGTGGCTGCTTCAAAGCCAGCGCGGCCAACGCGGCCACCTGCTTGAGTGTCCACGGGTCGGCCCAATGGATGTCTTCGATCAGCAACAACATCGGAGCCGCCGCCGCACCCGGCCGGGCCAGATGGCACAGAGCATCCAGCGTTGATTTTTGCCGCGCCGAGGCCTCGATGGCCGACAGCAGGGACCGAACCGACGCGGGTGGCGCGGCATCCAGCAGGTCGTACAGGAAGGTGGTGTGGTCTGAACTGCCCGCACTGCTGGACGCCAGTTGGGCCAGTGCATCGGCACGACCAGCCGCGTCGGCATCCGGCGGCAGGCCCAGCAGGCTTTGCGCCAGCAGGCGGATGGCATCGCGGCCGGTGCGCGCGCCAAAGTCCAGAATGGAAGTGACGTGGCAGACCAGGCCTTGTTCACGTGCCACATGCAAAAACTCCGCGACCAGGCGCGACTTGCCCAGCCCCGGGTCGCCGCGCACAAAAATAACACGGCCGCGCTGCCGGTTCAGGCATGCCTCTGACAGGGTCATGAACTGCTGCATTTCCTCATCACGGCCGACCAGCGGGCGGCTGCCCCCCGTCGGCACCGCACGTGGTTTCAGGATGCGATACGGCACCAATGGCCGTTCCTTGCCCTTCACCTCGACCGCATGGCCGGCCTCTGCCTCGAAGTAGTCCGACACCTGCTGCCAGGTCTGCGGGCTGACCACCACTTGGCCCGGTTTGGCCAGACCGCGCAGGCGCGCGGCGGTGTTGACGGTGTCACCGGTCAGGGTGTAGTCGCCCGAGCGTGAATCGCTGCGCCGCGCTATCACCAGGCCGGTCTGTATGCCGGTATGCATGGACAAAACGCGGCCCAGGCGGCCAGACAACCCGGCTGCGATTCCATTGACCACCGCGTGTAATTCGAGCGCCGCGCTGACGGCACGTTTTGGATCGTCGCGGCGTGCCACCGGAATGCCGAACAGGGCCATGACCTCGTCGCCCACGAACTGGTTCACGCG
>JANYBQ010000197.1 GCA_025360705.1 Betaproteobacteria bacterium
GGCCTTCATGATGTTGGCTTTGTGCACGATCGTGACCTTCTTGCGCCCGGTGGCGATGGCATGTTCGAAGGCGAACTCGAGCAGGCGTCGGCTGCCCTGACGCGTATTCACGCCCGTGGCCATTGCCACGGCGTGCGGGTCATCGTCGATCGGGATGTAGAGCTCATGGCCGATGTACAAGCCTTCGAGGTTCTCGCGCACCACGACCAGGTCTATGTTGTCAAAACGCCCGCCGGGGATGAGGGTGCGCGCCGGCCGCAGGTTGGCATAAAGTTTGAACTCCTCGCGCAGCCTCACGTTCGAGGATCGGTAACCACCACCTGACGGCGTCTCGAGCGGGCCCTTGAGCGCCAGGCGCGTGCGCCGAATGCTTGCCAATGTGGCCTGCGGCAGCGGGTCTCCCGAGGCTTTCATTCCGGCCAGCCCGGCTATTTGCCTGTCCCACTCGAAAGGCGCCTGCAACGCGTCCAGCGCGGCGAGGGTTGCATCAATTATCTCGGGGCCGATTCCGTCTCCGGGAATCAGCGTGGCAGGGATTGTGTTGGACATCGGCAGGCCTTTGGAAATGGATCATTGCGACACCCACAAAAAGGAAAACGTCCTTTTGTCGCGATCGCAAATGATGGCGGACAGGCTCACAGCATACGCATTCGTCCTGCTTGACGATTCTGCCGGTCAGTTTGCCGCGGACGCTGTTCGCCGAGCGGATGCCTGCCGTCGACGTCGGTGCCATTCTCGCCCTGCTCCACTTTCTGTGGCGCATGCCGGAAGCGGTCGTGGTGCATGCGGCGGATAAACGTCCATTGCGTGAACGGCGCGTGCGCCGTCAATGGATACCACCGGCATCACAAGCAGAGCGGGGCCTTTCCTCCACGCCCCGCGATGTTCAGAAAACCTTGCCCGGATTCAAGATGTTGCGCGGGTCCAGCAGGGCCTTGATCCGGCGCATCAGCGCCAGCTCTTCGGGTGAACGGGTATAGGACAGAAAGGACTTCTTGAGCAGCCCGATGCCGTGTTCGGCAGATACCGTACCGCCGATGCCGCGCACGATGTCGTAGACGAGGTCATCCACTTGCCTCTGTGGCTGATCGGCGCCGGCGGACGCCACGTTGATGACCACGTGCAGGTTGCTGTCGCCGATATGCCCGTAACACAACACCCGTGCGTCCGGGTACGCGGCCTTGACATCGTGCTGAATGCGGACAACCGCGTCACCCATCAGCGAGGTCGGCAGCCCGATATCGAAACCGATCACCTGGCCCAGTACTCGGCTGTATTCGGATACGCTTTCGCGGATCGCCCACAGGTCGCGCGCGTCGCGGTCGGACGCCCCGATCACCACGTCTTCCAGCACACCCGATTCCAGCAGCGTGGACAGGCAGGCCTCCAGATGCCCGGCCTCGGCCTCGGCCTGGAAACCGCTGGCTTCGATGAGCACGTAGACCCCATGCGGCTGCGCGAATGGCTTGCGCAAATGCGGCAGCGCGGCTGTCATGGTGTCCACGAAGCTTGGCCACATTACCTCGAACGACGACAGCGATGGACCGAGGCTGGAACGCGCCGCCTTGAGCAGTTCGAGCACGCCCTCGAAGTCGGCACAGCCACACATGGCGCTGGCGACCGAGATCGGTTTGGCCTGCAAGCGCAGCACCGCGCGCGTGATAACGCCCAGCGTGCCTTCGGATCCGATCAATAGCTGCTTCAGGTCATAGGCCGCGTTGTTCTTGATCATCTTGTTGAGCGAAGACACGATGGTGCCGTCGGGCAGGACGTATTCCAGCCCCAGCACCTGGTCACGCGCCATGCCGTAACGGATCACGCGGTTGCCGCCGGCGTTGGTGGAAATATTGCCGCCGATGGTGCAGGAGCCGCGTGCGCCAAGGTCGAGCGGAAAGTACAGGGCGGCCTCCTCGGCGGCGGCTTGTATGACCGCCAGGGGGGTGCCCGCTAGAACCGTCATGGTGCCCATGACGGTGTCGATTTCTTCCACGCCATTCAACCGCTCCAGCGACAAGGCCACGCAGCCTGCGATGGGATGAGCGCCGCCGGCAAGACCGGTCAGGCCGCCCTGGGGGACCAGCGCGACCCCGAGGCGGTTGCAGAGTCGCAGCGCGGTTGCGATGTCCTGCGTGGTGCGCGGCCGTAGCAGCAGACGCGGCTGTACCGGCGGAAGGCCGCTCCAGTCGTGCCAGTATTTGGGCTCGATCGCAGCGCCCGAAAAAACCGTGTTGTCCGGCAGCGCCAATTCGAATTCGCGCACGATGTCGTC
>JANYBQ010000225.1 GCA_025360705.1 Betaproteobacteria bacterium
ATCGTCACAACCCTTCGGGCCGGGGCCCCAAGGGGCACAAGCGGCTTGCTCCTACGCCTGTACCCCTTGGGACCCCGGCGAAGGGTCGCCTTATTCACGGATAGGTTCTAAGCAAGTCAGGAGTTTTTATGTCTCTTCCCAGCAAAGTCAAACTTGTCGATGTCGGCCCGCGCGACGGCCTGCAAAACGAAAAACAGACGGTCCCGGCCGCGGTCAAGATCGAGCTTGTGCATCGCCTGCAGGACGCCGGCTTGAAAGAGATCGAGGTCACGAGTTTCGTGAGCCCGAAATGGGTACCGCAGATGGCCGACAACGCGCAGGTCATGGCGGGCATCCAACGCAAGCCCGGCGTGCGTTACTCGGTGCTCACGCCCAATCTGCAGGGCTTCGAGGCATCGGTTGCGGCGGAGCGCCAGTTCTGGCCTGACGAGATCGTGGTGTTTGCCGCGGCCAGCGAGGCCTTTAGCCAGCGCAACATCAATTGTTCGATCGCCCAGAGCATCGAGCGCTTTCGCCCGGTGGTGGAGGCTGCGCGCGCCAAAGGCATTTACGTGCGCGGCGCCATGTCGTGCGCGGTCGGTTGTCCGTACGAAGGCGACATCGCGCCTGAACGCGTGGCCATGCTGGCCGGCATGATGAAGGACATCGGTGTGCAACACATTGGCGTCGCCGACACCATTGGAACGGGCACTCCCGTCAAGGTGCAACGCGCGGTCGAGGCCACGCTCAGGCACTACGCCATCAACGACATATCTGGCCATTTCCACGACACTTACGGCCAGGCGCTGGCCAATACGTTGACTTGCCTGCATATGGGCCTATGGCAGTTCGACGCCTCGGTGTCCGGCCTGGGCGGTTGCCCTTACGCCAAAGGCGCGACCGGCAATGTGGCGACCGAAGACGTGGTTTACATGCTGCACGGCATGGGCATAGAGACCGGCATCGACCTGGACAAACTGATCGACGCGGGCAAATTCATCAGCGACTTTTTGCAGCGTAAGTCCGGTTCGCTGGCCGCCACGGCGCTGTTCAACAAACGTGCCTGACATCGCCCGACAGCCTTACGTGGGGCCGCGTCGTGACCGAGCTTGAAGCGCTGGCCGGGCTGGCCGAGCTGGCCAAGTCCATCGATGAACGGGTGCCGTCGCCTTGTATCTCGGTGTGCCGTATGGACGACGCCAGCGGCCTGTGCCTTGGCTGTTTTCGCACACTGGACGAAATCATTGAATGGGGTAGATCCAGCGACCCGGAAAAACGTGTGGTGTGGCGCCTTATCGCGCAACGCGCCCGACTCGAACCCAGCGCAACCCGCTTGCCAACGCCATGAAACAGATCGACTTCTACTTCGACTTTATTTCGCCTTACGCCTATCTGGCTTTCGAGAAATTGCCCGAAGCCTTGATAGGCCTGAGCTACAGCGTGACCTACAAACCGGTGCTGTTCGCGGCCATGTTGCAGCACCATGGCCAGCTTGGGCCGGCCGAGATCCAACCTAAACGCGACTGGACCTATCGGCAGGTGATGTGGCAGGCGCATGCCAGCGGCATCGATTTTCAGATGCCGGCAGCACATCCGTTCAACCCTTTGCCGCTGCTGCGTCTGGCCGTGGCCTGTGGCGAAAACGGCGCATCCAATCGTTACGTGACCGAGACCGTTTTTCACCATGCCTGGCGCGGCGGTGCCGACGCGGCGGATCCGCAACGCCTGCAGGCGCTGGTTCAGCAATTGGCGCCCAGGCGCGATATGAACAACGCCGAAGTAAAAGCCCAACTCAAGGCGAACACCGAAGCGGCAATCGCACAAGGCGTGTTCGGTGTACCGACCATGGCCGTCGACGACAAATTTTTCTGGGGTTTCGACGCGCTGCCGATGCTGCGCGCTTACCTGCTCGGCGATGCCTGGTTCGCTGGCGACGCGTGGGACGCCGCGGCTCGTGTGCCGGTGGGCATCAGCCGGGCCAGGCCATAAAAGGCCATGGCATCGGCGAAAGTCTCGCTACAGTTCTCTGCCCCTTTGGCGCCACCCTGTCAGGCATGAAAAACCGCGCTATGGTTGGCATGGTGATGGTCCTGCTGGCGGCCATGTTGTGGGGCACTACCGGTACTGCGCAGACCCTGGTGCCGGCGGGATTGCCGGCCCATTGGGTCGGCGCGTTGCGTTTGCTGGTCTCCGGCGCGTTCTTTTGGGTTTACGTGTTGATCGAGCCGCGTGGCGGGCCGCTGGGTGCGAAGTTCGCGGGCGTCGAGTGGTGGTGGGTGTTGCTGGCCGGAGCCTGCATGGCGGCTTACAACCTCACGTTTTTTGCCGGTGTCCAAGCCAGCAGCGTTGCCGTCGGCACCGCCATTGCGTTGGGCAGCGGTCCGATTTGGGTCGGTCTGCTGCAACTCGGGCTGACCCGGCGCTCACCGCCCGCCGTCTGGTGGATCGGCACGCTGCTCGCGGTTGCAGGTGGCAGCCTGATGGTGCTGGGCAGCGTGCGGCAGCTCAATATTTCGATCGCTGGGGTCAGCCTGTGCCTGACGGCCGGTTTCTCGTACGCGGTCTACACGCTCATCAGCAAGCGGCTGGTGCTGCGGACGCCGGCTTCCATCGTCACGCTGTGTATCTTTTCGTGCGCGGCGCTGATGGCGGTGCCGGCGGCATTTGCGATATCGGGCTTTCCCGCCACCAGCGTGCGAGGTTGGTGGATCATGGTGTATCTGGGTGTTGCGGCAACCGGCGTGGCTTACCTGTTGTTTACCCACGCACTGAGCCGCATCTCGGGCACTACAGGGGTGTCGATGTGCCTGGTGGAACCGTTGACCGCGTTTTGCCTGGCGATTCTGGTCATTGGCGAACGGCCTCCAGCAGCGGCATTTGGCGGGCTGGCGCTGGTGATGCTTGGCCTGGCACTGGTGGTGCGCGCGGAGCTGCGCGGGTCCGCTACCATGGCGTCACAGGAGGAAGCTTTCCATGATTGACAAGGTAATTGCCACGCTGCCCGCGATGGTCCGTCGGTTCGTTGAAGCCCAGTTGCCAGACTGGTTTAAGCCGCGTTGGGCCACTAAGCAGAACGACGCCATGGCGTTCGGACCGGGCTCTGAGATCGGCTGGTTCGACCTCGGCCTGCCGGCTCAAATGGGCGCATATCGCCATGCACCTGTCGGGCCGCTCTCGGACCCTGATGTTGCAGCGCGCGGCGGAGCGTTTTCTGCACAACCTGGCACGCTATCGGGCCGGGGAGCCGCCGAACTTCCGGGTCGATCTGGCTAAGGGTAACTGACGTCACGTTTAGGAAAAATTAATGGAACATCGCGTGCGCACGCATTACGGCCCGGCCGCTCAGGCGATACATTGGCTTACCGCCTTGCTGGTGCTGGCGGCTTTCATTTATGGCCCGGGCGGTTCCGAGCAGCGTATCTACATGGCCGCGCGCGACTTCGACCGGCAGCTGCATGAGACCTTGGGCCTGTGCGTGTTGGCGCTGGTGGTCATACGCCTGTTGTGGCGCATGGTCGACACACGCCCGGAACCGGTGCCGGTCGCCAGATGGATGGGTGTTGCCGCAAAGGCGATGCAGGGTGGCCTGTATCTGCTGCTGTTCGCGGTGCCGCTGACCGCGATCGCGGGTGCCTGGCTCGAAGGCCATCCGCTGACGTTGCTGGCCGGTCTGCAAATTGCACCGCCACTGGGCAAGTCGCACGACCTGGGCTTGAAACTAGCGGGAATCCATACCTGGCTTGGAGACGCGATCCTGTGGCTGGCCGGCTTTCACGCGCTGGCCGCGCTGTTCCACCATTTTGTGATGCGCGACGGGGTGCTGATTTCCATGCTGCCGCGCTGGATTGCCCCACGAAACCTGGACCGATACCGGGATGCACCATGAACCATCAATCTGGATTGTTTGACGACGATTCAAGGCCTGGCGCTGCCGCCTCTTTGCCAGCCACACCACCTGCCGGTGCGGCAGTGGCGCTGACGGCCCTGAAATTTTCCAATAGCGCGCTGTCAGCGGAGCAGCGGCGCTTTAACCAGTTGCTGGAGCGCACCGGGACGCTGACTGGCAAGATCGAGGCGGCGCGTGTGCTCGCGGATGCGCACCGCATCGCGTCGGGCGCCACGCTGCGCCCGCTGGAAGTGCAGCGCAACGCGCTGATGCGCGACATGGCGCTGTGGCTGGACGGTCGGCTCAAGCGGCCGGGGCTGACCCGCAAGCAACAGCGGATGGCCAGCGAAATCATCCGCGTGCTGGCAGCGAGCCTGGCGTCCGAAGGGGTTGAGAAAATGCGCGAACTGCACGACGCGCACAGCGACGAGACGCTGGCCGATCAGGAGAAGGCCAGCGCTGCCGAAACGCAGGCTTTTCTGGAGGAAATGCTGGGGGAGGCGCTGGACAGCGATCAGGAATTTGCCAACCCGCAAGAGGTGCTGCACGCCAGCATGGAGCAGATACGCCAGCAAGCCGAGGCGCATGAGCAAGCGCGTGCCCAGCACAAGGCCAAGCGCGTGAAGGCCGCCCAAAAACAGCAGGCCCAGGACGCCGACGGCGCGTTGCGCACCATCTACCGCCAGCTGGCCAGTGCCCTGCACCCCGACCGCGAGACCGATCCCACGGAACGGGCGCGCAAGACAAGCCTGATGAGCGAAGCCAATGCCGCCTACGGCCGGCGCGACCTGCTGGCGCTGCTGCAATTGCAGCTACGCGCCGAGCTTGCCGACGTGCGCAAGGTATCGGCGATGGCCAAGGTGAAGATCGCGGCCCTCACCGCGCTGCTGAAAGAGCGCGTGGACGTGCTGACGCAGGAACTGCGCGACTTTGAAGATCACACGCGCGAGGAGTTCGACCTGCCGCCTTATCTGCCGCTGACCGCGGCCGGTTTGCGGCGCCACATGCAGGAGCAGAAACAGGACTTGCAGGGCGAGATTGCCTCGATGCACAGTGACCTGCGCCGCGTGCGGGATGACGCGGAGTTCAAGCGCTGGCTGCGCGAGCAGGTGCGGCTGGCGCAGGAAGAGGATCGGTTCTAGCGCATGCACCGATAGCGGTTGAGGGCGCCGAGCGCTGGAGCGCATGGACTGGGTCACGAAGGGGAGGACAAAAGGAAGGACAAAAGGAAGGTCGGCTAGACTGGAGAAGGGCAACATAAAAACAAACAAGGCGCAAGGCGAGCCGGCCATGGCAAACTTTTCCGTGTTGAGCAAGTATGAGGAGCAACTGCTCCGGCTGGAGCAGGCGCCGCCGCAAAAGTCCGCGAGCCAGGAACCATGAGGAAACCCCATGCTGACCAAACTGCATCTGAAGAACTTTAAGGCGTGGAAGGACACTGGTTCAATCCGCCTTGCACCGCTCACCGTTATTTTTGGCGCCAATAGCGCTGGCAAAAGCAGCCTTGGCCACCTGCTGCTGGCGCTCAAGCAAACCGCCCTCTCCACGGATCGCAAGCGCGCACTGCATCTGGGCGACACCAACACCTTGATTGATCTTGGCACTTTTGCCGACTGCATGCATGGCCATGACATGACCAACTCACTCGAATTCGCCCTGGGTTGGACTTTGCCGAAGCCGCTTGAAGTACGCGACCCCCTTCAGCCCACTCGGCGGTACGTGGGCGACCGACTGGGACTGGATGTCTCTCTCGCGGCCGGCAAGTCTGGGCAACCCGAGGTTCAATCATTGCGCTACCTGCTTGCCACTGACAGTGGTGATGTCTTGGATGTGAATCTAGAGCGCGGCGAGAGCCGCAAGTTCTCGCTTGAATCTGAGCACTACAAATTTGTGATGGCGGATGGACGCAAGTGGCCCCTTGAAGAACCGGAAAAGTTCTATCGGGTGTCGGACATCAGCATGGCGCGCTTTAAAAACGCGGGCTTCCTGACGGACTTTGCGTTAGCCACGGAAACTATGCTCGGCAGCTTGAGTTACCTGGGCCCGCTGCGCAAGCATCCACAACGAACGTACCAGTGGTCTGGCGATACGCCGGAAGGTGTCGGCCAAATGGGCGAGAACGCCATCGCGGCGATTCTTGCTGCCCAGAACGAAGGACGGATGCTCAATCGCGGCCCGAAGATGTCCAAGCAGTCGTTTGCGGAATTTGTCGCCAACTGGTTAAAGGATTTGGGAGTGATCCATAGCTTTGTCGTGACACCGGTGGCCGAGGGCAGGAAGGAATACGAAGTGCTCGTGAAAACCCATGCAAAGGCGCCGGAGGTGAAGATTACCGATGTGGGTTTCGGCGTTTCCCAAGTGCTGCCCGTGTTGGTTCAAGCCTTCTATTGCCCGCCGAACTCCACCGTCTGGATGGAGCAACCCGAAATTCATTTGCATCCACAGGTCCAGGCGGAGCTGGCCGACGTATTTATCTCGGCGATTCGTTCGCGCGAGAACGGCAATACGCGCAACGTGCAACTGATCGTTGAAAGCCACTCGGAGCACTTCCTGAATCGCCTGCAGCGGCGCATTGCCGAGGGGGAAATCACACCGAACGACGTCGCTATCTATTTCTGCAAACGGGCTGGAAGCGCCACGGAGCTGGAGCCACTGGTCGTCAATTTGTATGGCGAAATCGAGAATTGGCCGGAGAACTTCTTTGGTGACGAAATGGCCGACCTGACTGCCCGGACCGTCGCTGCCATGAACCGCCAGCAACAGGAACAACGCAGGTGAGTGTTGTGGTGGTCGACACCAATGTGGTTTTGGTGGCAAATGGCCAGCATGCGGAGGTGTCCCCCGAATGCGTCAAAACCTGTGCGCTCTCCTTACAAGGCCTTATGCGTTCAGGAAGGCTGGCGCTTGACGATGAGTTTCGCATCTTGCTTGAGTACCAGAACAAGACTCAGCCCAAGAAAGGCAACCGGCCAGGCGATGCCTTTGTCAAGTGGGCGCTAAATAATCGGGGCAATACAAAGTGGGTGAACCAAGTAAATTTGGTGGAGCATCGTGAACGGGGCTTCGCTTCTTTTCCTGACGATCCGGAACTGGCAAATTTCGATGTCTCGGATCGGAAATTTGTTGCGGTGTCGGGGGCGCATCCCGATAAGCCCTCCATCGCCCAGGCGACGGATTCCAAGTGGCTGGGTTGGGCGCCCGCACTTCAACGACACGGCATC
>JANYBQ010000233.1 GCA_025360705.1 Betaproteobacteria bacterium
TTGTCGGGACGCTGCGCATAGGACGCGATGTTGGCGCGGGCCCAGCTTTCCTGATTCGCCAGCACGGTCTCGATGGCTTTCTCTTCGGCCTTGAGGAACGCTTCCAGAGGCTCCACGGTGACTGGCAGCGCGTTGGCTACCTCGGGCATGTTTTCCAGGGCCCGGTACGTCACAACCGTATGGTTGCTCCAGGCCGATGCGTTAGCTACGGCAAGTCCCAGCAGAATAACGGGAAGACGAGTTAGAAATTTCATATGCCTGCAAGACTTCCATTCAACTTGTAATATTTACAGCTATCGCCCCGACAAAACTGTGTGCATGAGCGGGTCGGAAGCGAACCGGCTACCGGGACGGTCTGAGCACGGGTGGCGCGCCTGACGCCGGCACGGAAGCTGAAGGCGGCGCCAAAACCGGCGCTGCCGCGAGAGAGGGGGGCAATATAAGTGTCGGGTTGATGGCGACACCGGCTAGCGGTTTCAATTCAAGTGTGAACGCGGTCCCTGCGGACGCGGACTCTTCCACAATTGCGGAGCGCGCGGCAACGCTTCTCAGTTTGAAGGTTTCCTCGATCTGGCTTCCTACCCGGTAAGGACGGGCTGCCTTGCCATCGACCGCAATCAGGGCCACGCCGGAGCTGGCACGATTGGCAACTACTCCGACCAACGCAAAACGGCTAGCTGGATCCGCCACTGCCGGTGCACTCACCGCGGCTCCGGGAATTAGCGCTATGGGGGGGCCGAAAATTTTCGCAAGATCGGCCGGGTCGCCGCCAGGTGCCGGCGCTGTAAGCGTTGGTGCGGTTGCGGACGGCGCATTTGCGCCTACGAACTTCAATAACCACCAAGTTGCAGACAAAGCCGCCAGTGTCCATACTGCCAACGTCACGATACGGGAAAACCATTTGCCAGCCATGCCGAATTATCATTCAGCGCACACTGCCGGTCCAAATGCCACCATGCGACCGCGGTTGATCTAATCAGGGAACTTAAAAATGACTCATGTATTGACTACCGGGCGAAAACGCGCGCGCACCACGCTACAGCGCGGTTTTACCTTGATCGAGCTGATGGTGGTGCTGGTCATCATCGGCGTACTGGCCGCGCTGATCGTTCCCAACGTGCTGGAACGCGCCGACGATGCGCGTGTCATGGCCGCCAAGACCGACGTCAACAATCTGGTACAGGCACTCAAGCTCTACAAGCTCGACAACCAGCGCTATCCGACCGCGGAGCAGGGACTGTCGGCATTGATCGCCAAGCCCACCACTGGGCCTATTCCGCCCAACTGGAAGCCTTATCTGGACAAGTTGCCCAACGATCCCTGGAACAACGCGTATCAATACCTGAATCCGGGCATCAAGGGCGAGATCGATGTGTTGTCTTTTGGTGCCGACGGCCAAGCTGGTGGCGAGGGCAAAAACGCCGATGTGGGATCCTGGCAATAAGCCCTGCCGTCCCCGCGCGCGGACCGGCAATTGTGAGAAGACCGGTTTTGCCGCCGGGCCGCCCCAAGGCAAAATACGCCCCCTCGGGGGGCAGCGCAGTACACGCAGTGACAAGCGTGGGGGCCATATCCAGGGCTTCACGCTGATCGAACTGTTGCTGGTTGTCAGCCTGATCGTGATGATCAGCGCCGGAGTTGGCTTTGCATTGCGCGATGTCGGCCAGAGCCAGCTTGATCGCGAGGCGCAGCGCCTGGTTGCCTTGCTGGAATCGGCCCGCGCGCAATCGCGTGCCAGTGGAGTTCCTGTGTATTGGCAGGCCGGCGCCGCGGGTTTCGAATTCACCGGCTTGCCGCCCGCGAAGGCTGCCAACGATGCGCTATCCACGGACGCTTCGGCAGCGGATTCGGCGGGTCCAATCTCGCCCACTCCGTGGCTCAGCGAAGGTATTTCGGTGCCCGACGCCGCCGTTGTGACGCTGGGTCCCGAACCCATCATCGAGCGCCAGCAAATCGTGCTGATACAGGGAAATCGAAGTCTGCGTATCGCTACCGATGGTCTGCGCCCATTTGCGGTCGATGCGGCTCAAGCGAATCCAGTGGCGGGCGCCAGTCCATGAAAAGCCGGGAGCGGGGATTTACGCTGATCGAGGTGCTGGTCGCGCTGGGCATTGTGGCCATCGCGCTGGTCGCCGGCTTGCAGGCAACGATGGCCTTGACGAACAACGCGCAACGCCAGTCCGATGTTTTACTGGCCCAGGTGTGCGCCGAAAACGAGTTGGTGCGCCTTCGGCTTGTGCGGCAGTTGCCCGCCATAGGGGAGGCCGGTTTTCCGTGTCAACAGGCGGGCCGGGCTTTTACCGGCAGCCTGTCGGTATCGCCCACCCCCAACCCTAACTTCAGGCGCGTCGTCGCACGGGTGCTTGACGGCGAATTTACGGTCATGCGGGTGGTCACCATCATGGGAGGTTTCCAGTGAAACGCGCCATTGCCCGCAGCGCTGGTTTTACGCTGGTGGAGGTTCTGGTGGCGGTTGCCATCATGGCCTTGCTGGCCGTGATGGCCTGGCGCGGACTGGACGGCATGAGCCGTGCGCAAACCCGAACGCAGAGTTACAGCGATGACGTATCGGCTCTGCAGGCAGGTCTGGCGCAATGGAACGCCGACCTCGACGCCTTGACGCAGTTGCCTCCGGTGGGCGGCCTGGACTTCGATGGCCGAGTGCTGCGCCTGACACGCCAGTATCTGTATGACGAAACCATGACCGCTCCGGCCGCGGCCGGTGTTGGCGGCGGTGGTGGCAGCATTCGCGTAATCGCCTGGGGTGCGCGCGTGCTTGACGGCAAGCGCCAATGGCTGCGCTGGCAGTCCGCTCCGCTGCGCTCGCGCGCCGAGTTGCAAAGCGCCTGGCAACAAGCGGCCTTGTGGGGACAAAACCCGACCGAAGATCTCAGGCGACGTGAAGTCGCCATCAGCGCGGTCGACGACTGGCAGGTTTTCTATTACCGCAACAACAGTTGGACCAGCCCTTTGTCCAGCGCTACCGGCATCGTCGCCGGTGTCGTCGGGGGGCAGGCGCCGCTGCCCGATGGCGTGCGGCTGGTGCTTTCGCTCTCAGGCGGCCAGGCCTTGAGCGGAACACTCACACGCGACTGGGTATGGCCCGCGCTGGGGGCGAGATGATGCACGTGCGGATTCAAATTCAAATTCAAATGCATAGGCGCCAGCGCGGAGCCGCCTTGCTAATGGCCATGTTGACCGTGGCGTTGGTCGCCACGCTGGCGGCCGGCGCCTTGTGGCAGCAGTGGCGCAGCGTTGAAATCGAGGCCAGCGAACGCAACCGCGTACAGGCCGGCTGGATCCTTAGCGGTGCGTTGGACTGGGCGCGCCTTATTCTGCGCGAGGATGCGCGCTCCGGGGGCGTCGACCACCTGGGCGAGCCTTGGAGCATCGGCTTGTCGGAATCGCGCTTGTCGACATTCCTGGCAATGGACCGCAGCAACACCGAGTTGGAAGACGATGTGTTTTTATCGGGCCAGATCACGGATGCGCAGTCGCGCATGAATGTCATGAATCTTATCGCCGGAGGCAAGGTGTCCGAGCCGGATATGCAGGCGTTCACCCGTCTGTTCGAACTGCTGGGCCTGGACCCCGCGGAACTTGAGCAAATGGCAGCCAACCTGTTGCAAGCGGCGGCCACCACTACGGGCAACGATGCCGCTGCCGTAGCTGGCGATGCAGTGCCGCTGATGCCAAGGCGCGTGGAACAACTGCGCTGGCTGGGTTTGTCGGCGGCCAGCCTGCGACAGCTCGAAGCGCATATCACCGTGTTGCCGGCCCGTACACAGCTCAACCTGAATACCGCGGGCGCGGAGGCGATCTCCGCCAGCATTCCCATCGGCCTGGTGGACGCCAGAAGGATGGTGGCCGAACGGGAACGAAAACCTTACCGGACACTGGCGGAAGCTGGCCGGGCGATCACCGCCGCGCCCGGTGCGCTCAATAGCAATCAGCTGTCAGTATCCACACGCTTTTTCGAAGTACGCGGGCGTCTGCGCATGGAACAGGCCGTGGTGGAGGAACGTTCGCTGGTGCAGCGCAACGGCATGGATGTGACGGTGTTGTGGCGCGAACGCGCTGCGCTGAACCCGCCGACTGCGCCGCAGGGACCCCAAGCTGGCGGCGTCGGCGACAGTGGCGTACTTACAATGCGCCCATGACTACGTTGACCCTCGCCCTGCCGTTGTCCCGGCCGGTGGTCGGCACCGAGTTCAGCTATGTGTTGTCGGGTGAAGGACCGGTGCCGTTGGGCCATGGGACCGCGCCACTGGCCTTGTTGCCGCGTTCCGATGGTTTGGTTTTGGTTGTGCCGGCGCGGCTGTTGTCCTGGCATCAGGTCAAGTTGCCGCCGCTGTCCGCAAGCCGCGTGCGCGCGGCTTTGGAGGGGACTCTGGAAGACCGCCTGCTCGACGAGCCCGCCAGTCTGGCGTTTGCGCTGGCGCCGCGGCGCGGCGCGGACGGTACTACGCTGGTGGCGGTGTGCGACAAAGCCGGGCTGCGCGCCGCGTTGCAGTTTTTTGAATTGGCCCAGCGGCCGGCCACGCGCGTGGTGCCCCAGTTCGAACCAGCGAGCGATCCGACACAGCGCCGTCTTGTAGTTACCGGCACTGTAGAAGACGCCTGGATAACGCTGGTCGACACCCATGGATCGCTATGTGTTCCTGTAGGCGCGGCCGCGGTGTTAACGGGCCACGGCACGCCGGAATTCGACGCCCTGACACTGATTGCCGAACCGGCCGTAGCCGCTCTGGCCGAGCAGGTGTTCGCGCGTCCCGCGTCGATCCAGGAGGTGGAGCTAGCCTTGCTGGCGAGCAGCCGCGGCGCCTGGGAACTGGCGCAATTCGATCTGGCGCTGTCGAGTGGCGGGCGCATGGCGCGCCGGTGGACGTCGGGGTGGCGGCAATTTGCAGGTACACCGGCGTGGCGTATGGCCCGTTGGGGCCTGATCGGCTTGTTGCTGGCCAATCTGGTCGGGTTGAACGCCTGGGCCTGGCGCCAGGACACGTCGCTGCAAGCCAAACGTCGACAGGTCAAAGCGCTGCTGAGCCAGACCTTCCCGCGCGTTCGGACGATTGTGGACGCACCCGTGCAAATGGAGCGCGAGGTAGCGCTACTGCGCCAAGCCAGCGGCGGACTTTCCGCACGCGATATGGAAGTAATGCTGGGCGCGATAGGTGGGGCGCTGCCAAGCGGCCAGACGCCCACGTCGATTGAATTTTCTCCCGGCGAGGCGGTTATCAAAGGGGTTGCACTGGACCTGTCGCAAGTGGCGTTGGTCAGTGGCAAACTGGCGGGTTTGGGCTACACCGCGCGGCTCGACGGTGAACGCCTGGTGGTTCGCGCGGGCAACGGTTCATGAGCGGCGATATTACCGGCCGCTTGCAGTTTGCGGCGCGTGCTTGGGCCAGGCTGGGATTGCGCGAGCGGCGCATGCTGGCGCTGGCCGGCGCAGTGGTGCTTGTCGCTCTGGTCTGGGCGCTGGGCATTGCGCCGGCGCTAAAGACCCTAAAAACCGCCCCGGCCCAGCATGAAATACTGGACGCGCAATTGCAATCCATGCACAAGCTGGCGGCGCAGGCCAAAGGACTACAGAACCGTCCCGCCGTGACCCGCGCCGATGCGCTGCGTGTGCTGGAGTCGTCGTTGCGGCAGCGCCTGGGCGCCGGCGCGCAACTCAACGTCGTGGGAGACCGCGTCACCGTTGTGTTGAAGGGCGCGGCGCCGGATATGTTGGCGCAGTGGCTGGCCCATGCACGTGTTACGGCGCGTGCCGTCGCCACACAATCCCGCTTGACACGCGGCGCCAGCGGTTGGGATGGCACGGTGGTGCTCGAATTGCCCGCGTCCTCATGAACTCGACCATGCAGGTCTTGCGTCGTCTGCTCCATCTCGATGCAACCAGTACGCTGCGATGCGGGGGGCGGGTTTGAACATCCGTTGGGCGGTTTGCGGCGCAGCGTTCGGACTGCTGATCGGTTTGCTGGCATTTGCGCCAGCCGCCTGGTTAGGCGGCGTTCTGGCATCGGCCACCGGCGATCAGCTGCGACTGGCGGACTCGCGCGGTACGGTATGGCACGGCGATGCGCAGCTGGTTTTATCCGGAGGGCAGGGGAGTCAGGACGCCTTGGCCTTGCCGGGCCGGGTAGAGTGGGAACTACGTCCAACCCTGCGCGGTTTTCAACTGTCCGTTCGTGCCGCATGTTGTACTCCGCGGGCGCTGCAGTTGACGCTGCAACCCGGTTGGAGACGTTTTCAACTGGTGGTGTCCGACAGCAGTTCCGAATGGCCTGCCGGATTGTTAGTGGGTCTGGGCGCGCCCTGGAACACGGTCCAGCCGCATGGGCTTTTGCAACTCCACTCGGAACACTTGTCAGTAGAATGGATCGAGGGTCGCATCAGCGTAGCGGGCTCTGCACGGCTCGATGCCTTGGGCATGTCCTCCAGTCTGTCGACGCTTCGGCCTGTCGGCAGCTACCGCCTGATTCTGGCTGGCAGCGCGAACCGCGCTCCGCCGACCCTGCAATTGCAAACGCTGGAAGGCAGTCTGAGCCTCAGTGGAAGCGGCCAATGGACCGGTTCCCGCTGGAGCTTTCAGGGTGAGGCAAGCGCGGCGCCGGAAAGCGAACCGGTATTGGGCAATCTGCTCAACATGGTAGGCCGCAGGCAGGGCGCCCGGTCGGTCATTTCGCTCGGTTAAGCTCAAGTCGGATGTTTGCCAATACTTATGTGTCGTGGGTTCAAGTATGAAAAAGACTAGCCGGTTCGGGTTCCGTGCGCGCGGCGCGCAGGCGTTTATTTTTATGTGCTGCATAGCCACGGCTGCGTTGGCGCAAAAACCCGGCGAGCCGATCACGCTTAATTTTGTCGGCGCCGAGATCGATGCCGTGGCGCGCACCATGGGCATCATCACCGGACGCACCATGGTGGTGGACCCCCGGGTCAAAGGCGCCATCAACCTGTCCAGCGATCGGCCCATCACGCCTGCGGCGGCTTATAATCAGTTCCTGGCGGCATTGCGTCTGCAAGGCTATACGGTGGTGGAATCGTCCGGCATTTCCAAGGTGGTTCCCGAGGCGGACGGCAAGCTCCAGTCCAGCGTGGTCTCGATAGAACCAACAGGTGCCGGTGGTAATCAGATCATCACGCGCATATTCCAGCTTCAACACGAGAGCGCCAACAATTTGTTGCCCGTGTTGCGCCCGCTGATCAGCCCGAACAACACGATTAACGTCAACCCCGGCAACAACTCGCTGGTAATTACCGATTACGCGGACAACCTGCAGCGGCTGGGAAAGATTGTCGCGGCGATGGATCTGCCCAACGTAACCGACGTGGAGGTGATACCGCTCAAATACGCGTTGGCCATCGATCTGGCGCCGCTGATCGTGCGCTTGACCCAGACCTCGGCCGGCGGGGCCGCCGGTCAAGGCCAGGTCGACAACTCTTTTCGCACCGTCGTATTGCCCGAACCGCGCAGCAATACATTGATCGTTCGCGCTGCCAACGGGGCACGGGTGTCGTTGATCAAATCGCTGGTGGAGCGGCTGGACCAGCCATCGTCCGCGGCCGAAGCCGGCAACATCCACGTGGTGTATCTGAAAAATGCGGATGCCGTCAAGCTGGCCACGACGCTGCGTGCTGCGTTGGCGGGTACGCCTACGACATCCACAGCCGCTGCCACGACGGCACTGGCCGCTGCAGGGCCCGGCGCTAACGCGGCAACGGCGGCGATCCAGCCATCGGCACAACCCTCCACGGGTGGACAAATACAGGCGGACCCGTCGACCAACGCACTGGTGATCACCGCACCTGAGCCGCAATACCGGCAACTGCGCGCCGTCATCGACATGCTGGACGCGCGCCGCGCCCAGGTATTCGTGGAGTCGCTGATCGCCGAGGTAAACGCCGACAAGGCGGCGGAGTTCGGTATCCAGTGGCAGGGCGTTCTGGGGGGGAAAGGCGACACCAACATCGGTTTGCTGGGCACCAATTTTGGCACTGGTGCCAGCAACTTGATTTCGCTCGCGTCTGGCGCAGCCTCTGGCAAAGTGGTGCCGAACACCGGCTTTAACCTGGGCCTGGCAACCAAGATCAACGGTGTTTATGTGCTGAGCGCGCTGGCCCGCTTTTTGCAGACGACTGGCGACGGCAACATATTGTCGACGCCCAATTTGCTGACGCTGGACAACGAAGAGGCGAAGATCGTGATTGGTCAGAACGTCCCGTTCGTGACCGGTTCCTTCACCAACACCACCGGTGCGGCCGGCACCGTCAATCCGTTTCAAACCATTGAACGCAAGGACGTTGGCCTGACCTTGCGCGTGAAGCCGCAAATCAGCGAAAACGGCACCGTCAAGTTGTCGATCTTCCAGGAAGTCTCGACGGTCCAGGCGTCATCGATCAACTCGCCCACCGGGCTGATTACCAACAAGCGTTCGATCGAATCCAATGTGCTGGTGGAGGATGGCGCGATCGTGGTGTTGGGCGGTTTGTTGCAGGACGAATATTCGGGCAACCAGGAGAAGGTTCCGGTGCTCGGCGATGTGCCCTTGTTCGGCAACTTGTTCCGCAGCGAAACCCGCTCGCGCAAGAAGACCAACCTGATGGTTTTTTTGCGTCCGGTCGTGGTGCGCGACGCGGCGGCGGTGGACAGCCTGTCGATGGATCGTTATGAATTGATGCGAGCCGGGCAAAAAGAGCTGCAACCCTTGCCCAGCCCGGTGCTGTCGTCGGTTGACGGCGCCCCGGTATTGCCGCCGGCCGCGGCGCTCAAGACGCTACCCGCCGCGACATCCGAAAAGCAGCTTACGCCGGCGAAGTAAAACGCCATGAAGTTTCCGCTGCCTTATGGTTTCGCGCGCGAAAACCAGCTCTTGCTGGAAGACGATGGCGCATCGCTGAAACTGGTGCTGCACAAGGCGTCACCGGTGGCTGCCTTAAGCGAGGTGTTGCGAAAGTATCCGGTGGCGGTTATGGAGTCCATCGCCGCCGAGGTATTGGTGCAACGCATCAGCATGGTGTATTCGCAGGGCGAGTCCAGCGCAGCGCTGGTAGCGATAGAAGTGGAATCCGATGCAGACCTGCGTCGCATGATGCAGGAACTTCCCGCGGTGGAAGATTTGCTCGAGGCGGCCGACGACGCACCCATCATTCGCCTGCTCAATGCCTTGCTCACGCAGGCGGTTCGCGATGGCGCCAGCGACATTCACATCGAGCCGTACGAACGCCACAGCAGCGTACGTTTTCGCGTCGACGGCACGCTGCGCGAGGTGGTGCAGCCGAACCGGGCCCTGCACGCGGCGCTGATTTCACGCCTGAAGATCATGGCCGAGCTGGATATTTCCGAGAAACGCCTGCCGCAGGACGGCCGAATCTCCTTACGCATCGGCACCCGGGCCATGGACGTGCGCGTCAGCACCCTGCCCAGCGCCCATGGCGAACGCGCCGTGCTGCGTCTGCTCGACAAGAGCGGCGACCGCCTCAACCTGGAAGCCGTCGGCATGCAGGGCCAGGTGCTGGCGCGTTTCGAACACCTGGTGGCGCAGCCGCACGGCATC
>JANYBQ010000243.1 GCA_025360705.1 Betaproteobacteria bacterium
CACCTCGGCACGGACCTGATCGCGGTGCTTGGTTGGCACGCACTACGTCACTGGTCTCCCATCACCGATGGCTTGCCGGACCGCGCCGTGAGTTGCCGGTCTTGCGGGTGTCAAAGCGCTCGCTGCCGACCTTTGCCGACACTCCCACTTGCGGATGCGTGCCATGCACGTGATCGGCATGCCCGCGGTCCGCGGGACTACGACTTTGTTGCAGCGCAGCCTGTTCCAGTCCGCTCAGAATTCCGCAGTCGCTCGTCGCACGGCTGCCGACGCATTGCTCGCGCAATCCTCTCAATTTCTTCTCAAGCGTTTTGAGTTCTCGGATGCGCACAGCGACATGTCCGATGTGCTCGTCCAGCAGGGCGTTGACCTCGACGCAGTTCTCGGTCGGGGCATCCTTGAATTGCAGCAAAGTTCGAATTTCATTCAACGTCATGTCAAGGGACCGGCAGTGGCGGATAAATGCCAGTCGCTCCGCATGGGTTGTCTGATAGTCACGGTAGTTCGCTACGGTTCGCGCTGCTTCAGGTAAGAGGCCTGCGCGCTCGTAGTAACGAATCGTCTCGGTCTGGGTCTGCGCGGCGCGCGCCAATTCTCCGATTTTCATGGTCCTTCCTTTTATCTCGTCGCTGATCGTGGAACCTATGACATGGCAAGTTACAAGCCGCCCGACATACACATTGACTCTAATGTCGCTACAAGGTTTCCAATTAGGCCATGAAAACCGAAAACGCACCTCTTTTTACCGACGCCACGCCGTGCTGTGCGCTGCCCACCGGCACCAGACCGGCCGCATCAGCTACACCTGAAACGGTGGTCGGTGGCCCCGGTGGCCAGCTATTTCGAATTGCCACCATGGATTGCAGCGCCGAGGAATCGGACATCCGTCGGGCGCTCGAGCCGATCCCGAATATTCGTTCGCTGGGTTTTCAGCTGGGCGCGCGGACGCTCAGGATTGACGCGAGCGATGAAGCCTATCCGCTCGCCCTGCAAGCCATACGCAAGGCGGGCTTCGATCCAAAGCCAGTTAAGCCCAGCGTGGCGGCGGCACATGGCGAGGAGGGGCACGACCATGCACATGATCATGAGCATGAGCATGAGCATGAGCATGGATTCAGCGGCGGTATTTCCCGCTTGGTGATTGCACTGCTCTTGGCCAGCGCAGCTGAGGCGCTGTCGTACTTCGCGCCGGACGAGTGGGTATGGAAGGGCGTCGGTATGGCGGTCGCTGCCGTGGCGATCTGGTTGGCCGGCATCGACACATACAAAAAGGGCATGTCCGCGGTGTTGAAAGCCAGGCTCAATATCAACGCGTTGATGGCAGTCGCCGTCACGGGGGCTTTCCTGATTGGGCAGTGGCCGGAAGCCGCGATGGTGATGGCCCTGTACGCGATTGCCGAGCTGATCGAGGCCAAAGCGGTGGACCGCGCCCGCAACGCGATCAAAGGCCTGCTCGCCCTTGCGCCCGATGAGGCGCTGGTGCTCGCACCCGACGGCTCTTTTACATCGATAGCGGCGGCTCAGGTGGCGATCGGTGCCACAGTGCGCATCAAGCCCGGCGAGCGCGTTCCGTTGGATGGCGTCGTCACCAAAGGCAATGGCGCCATCAATCAGGCGCCTATCACGGGCGAAAGCATCCCGGTGGACAAGTCGCCCGGCGATCCGGTGTTTGCCGGCACCATCAACGAGACCGGCGAACTTGAATTGCGCGTCACCGCAGGAGCCAGCAACACCACGCTTGCGCGCATCATCCAGGCGGTAGAGCAGGCGCAGGGAACCCGCGCCCCGACGCAGCGTTTCGTGGATAAATTCGCGGCGATTTACACGCCGGCCGTGTTTGCCATTGCTGTGGCTGTCGCAGTGTTGACGCCGTTTTTGATGGGCCTGACCTGGATAGAGGCGATCTACAAGGCGCTGGTGCTTTTAGTAATTGCCTGCCCCTGTGCCCTGGTCATTTCGACACCCGTCACGGTGGTAAGCGGCTTGTCGGCCGCGGCGCGTCGGGGCATTCTGATCAAAGGCGGCACCTACCTTGAGGACGCCCGTCTCTTGAAGGCCATCGCGTTGGACAAGACCGGCACGATCACGCAAGGCAAACCCAGGCTGGTGGAATGGAAGGTCTGGGACGGTGCTGAGGAAGCAGTCACAAAACAGGCTGCCGCCAGCCTCGCCGCACGGTCAGACCATCCGGTGTCCAAGGCGATTGCGGCCAGCCTTTGCGTGAATGCCGCTGAAGTAGAGGACTTCAGAGCTTTGCCCGGCCGGGGTGTGGAAGGTGTCGTTAACAAGCAGCGGTTCCTCCTGGGTAACCACCGGGTGATTCATGAAGGGGGAGTATGCAGCCCTGCACTGGAAGCCGAGTTAGCGGTGCATGAGCGGCAA
>JANYBQ010000244.1 GCA_025360705.1 Betaproteobacteria bacterium
GACGACACGGCGTCAGCAGCCTGCAGTTGTTTTAGTATCGATGGCGATTTCGGTGCCACAATTTGGTCAATCAACTGATCTAAACGGCGACGGGCTTCTGCATTGAGATCATCGCGATGAGATGCTAGCTCAGACAATGCATCCGGCCCAAGCACTGCAATGGCGCGCTGGGCATTTTCTCTATCCTCAAAGCGCTTGGCTCCAAGGTGCATCACAAGGCTCGGTACCGCGTCCGTCCCAAGTTCGTTCAACTCACGCAAGGCATCGTCCTTGTCCTTTGGATTAGTAGTATGCATCTTGTGAATCAGGCTCTTAACAGTCTCAGCAAGCGTCGGAACGGTAAGATCTATCTCTTGAAACGGCGCCTTTTCAAGCGACAGCCCTTGTTTGCAGTACGCGAAAAGCTATCTAAACGATGGCCCTTCAGCGTGAACTCAAGCAGCCAGCCTGGCCTTGACTTGCTCCACGATGCCGGTAAAAGCCGGCATGTCATGCACGGCGATATCGGACAGGACCTTGCGGTCGATCTCGATGCCGGCCTTCTTGAGGCCATTGGCGAACTGGCTGTAAGTCAGGCCGCACTGACGCGCCGCGGCGTTGATACGCGCAATCCACAATTGGCGGAAAACGCGTTTCTTGGTACGGCGGTCACGGTAGGCATATTGCCCAGCCTTCATGACCGCTTCTTTGGCGATCCGAAAAACATTACCGCGGCGACCGCGAAAACCCTTGGCAAGGGCCAGAACTTTTTTGTGGCGGGCGCGAGCCGTTACACCACGTTTGACGCGAGGCATGTTGTTACTCCTTGTTCGTCGGGTTAGATGCCGAAGCCGGGCAACATCTGCGCAACGTGACCCATATTGGTCTCATGCACAGCGGTTGGTCCACGCAGATGGCGTTTGGTCTTGGTGCTCTTCTTGGTCAAGATGTGACGCTTGAAGGCTTGGCCGCGCTTGACGGTACCACCCGGACGGACGCGGAAACGCTTTTTAGCGCCGCTCTTGGTCTTCATTTTGGGCATTGCATGCTCCTTCTACCTTGTGCTCGCGAGGCGTCTGCAATGATTTTGCAGCCTTGTTGGCCCCGAGCCACTTTTTAGTGGCGAGTGTTTAGCTCGCCACTTTTGAACAATCCGCCGGTGACCGGACCGGCGGATCGTAAAACCTAGGACGCGGCAGAAACCGCTGCGTCCGCCACCGGCTTGGCGGCTATCTTCTTCTTGCCCGGCGCGATCATCATGATCATCTGGCGCCCTTCCAGCTTGGGGAATTGCTCCACCAGAATCAACTCGCCCAATTCGGCGCGAATCCGGTTCAACAGTGCCATCCCGATTTCTTGGTGCGTAATTTCGCGCCCCCTGAAACGCAGGGTGATCTTGCACTTGTCGCCTTCGGCCAAAAAGCGCCGAATGTTGCGCATCTTGATGTTGTAGTCACCGTCGTCGGTACCGGGCCGGAACTTGATTTCCTTGATCTCGATAACCGTCTGCTTGGACTTCGCCTCCGCCGCCTTTTTCTGCTCCTGGTACTTGAACTTGCCGTAGTCCATCAATCGACAGACTGGCGGGTTCGCAGTGGCGGAAATCTCAACCAGATCGACATCCAGCTCTCCGGCCTGTCGCAAAGCCTCCATTAGGCTGACGACACCGAGTGGCTCGTTGTCTGGCCCCGAGAGGCGGACTTCCGGGGCCATGATTTCCCGGTTAAGGCGGTGTTTGCGTTCTTCGCGGTGACGGCGGTCACGAAATTCAGTAGCGATGGTTCAATCCTTTAAAACATTTGCCACGAGCAGTGGCTACAAGCCGCGCGGTACACGCAGACAAACCGAAATCAAAAGTTAAATTAACTCAGACAACAGACTTGTGAGTGATGTCACCAGCGATTTTTTGCGCGAACGCTTCGAGGGACATCACACCGAGGTCTTTATTACCCCGGGCGCGCACTGCAACAGCACCTGCTGCCATCTCCTTGTCGCCCACGACCAGAATGTATGGCAACTTTTGCATTGAATGCTCCCGTATTTTATACGCAATCTTCTCATTGCGCAGGTCCAAGCTGACTCTAAGGCCATGATTGCGCAGCGTTTTAGCCACCATGGAGGCGTATTCGGCCTGCGCGTCGGTGATGTTGAGCACCGCGACCTGCACCGGAGCCAGCCAGGCCGGCAGCGCTCCGGCGCTCTCCTCGATCAGGATGCCGATGAAACGTTCCAGACTTCCGACGATCGCCCGATGCAGCATCACAGGACGGTGGCGAGCGCCCTCCTCGCCCACGTACTCGGCATCCAGACGTTCGGGCATCGAAAAATCCACCTGCATGGTGCCGCATTGCCACTGCCGGCCAATCGCGTCCTTCAAGGTGTATTCGATCTTGGGACCATAAAAAGCACCCTCCCCCGGAGATATCTCGAACTCGCAACCAGATGCGCGCAGACTTTCATTCAACGCGTTTTCCGCCTTATCCCACACTGCGTCTGAACCGATACGCTGGGCCGGTCGCGTCGCCACCTTGTAGATGATCTTGCTGAAGCCGAAGTCCTTGTAGACCTTCTGCAGCAGCGCGGTGTAGTTGACGCACTCCTGCAAGATCTGGTCCTCGGTGCAGAAGATATGGCCGTCGTCCTGCGTGAAACCGCGCACACGCATGATGCCGTGCAAGCCTCCCGAGGGTTCGTTGCGATGGCACTGGCCAAACTCGCCATAACGCAGCGGCAGGTCGCGGTAACTCTTGATGCCCTGCTTGAAAATAAGGATGTGCCCGGGGCAGTTCATCGGCTTGAGCGCGTACTCGCGCTTTTCCGACTCGGTCACGAACATGTTCTCGCGGTACTTCTCCCAATGGCCGGTTTTCTCCCACAGGCTTTTGTCGATGATTTGCGGACCTTTGACTTCCTGATAGCCGTTGTCGCGGTAAACCTGGCGCATGTACTGTTCGACACCCTGCCACAAGGTCCAGCCTTTTGGATGCCAGAACACCAGTCCCGGCGCGTGGTCGTCGATATGAAAAAGATCGAGCTCGCGCCCTAGTTTGCGATGGTCGCGCTTTTCGGCCTCTTCGATCATCGTCAGATGCTGCTGCAACTCGTCCTTTGTCGCCCAGGCGGTACCATAGATGCGCTGCAGCATTTCGTTGCGATGGTCACCCCGCCAGTAGGCGCCAGCCAGTTTCATGAGCTTGAAGAATTTCAGCTTGCCGGTGCTCGGCACGTGCGGGCCGCGGCACAGGTCTTCGAAGTTGCCTTCACGGTACAGCGATACATCCTCACCCGCCGGGATGCTGGCAATGATCTCGGCCTTGTAGTGTTCGCCCATACCCTTGAAATACGCCACCGCTTCGTCGCGCGGCAACACGCGGCGCGTAACCGGCTCGTCCTTGGCGGCCAGCGCGGCCATGCGTTTTTCGATAGCCGCCAAGTCCTCCAACGTGAACGGGCGCTTGTAGGCAAAGTCGTAGAAAAACCCGTTTTCGATCACCGGGCCGATGGTGACTTGCGCGTCGGGGAACAGGTCCTTGACCGCATAGGCCAGCAGATGGGCCGTCGAGTGCCGGATGACATCCAGGCCATCCGCATCCTTGGCCGTAACAATGGACAAGGCACTGTCCTTGTCCAGCAGGTACCTGGTGTCAACGACTTTCCCATCCACTTTGCCTGCAAGGGCCGCTTTGGCAAGGCCGGAACCGATAGCGGCAGCAACTTCGGCCACGGTAACCGGAGCGGAAAAGTCGCGTTGGGAACCATCGGGCAAGGTAATTTGAATCATGGTGCTTTAAAAACTGTTGCGCACAAAAAAGCGCGGACCGTGCCGCGCTTGAATGTATTTGATAGCCATCGGCGCACGAAGCGCGCGATTACAGCCTCGTGGGTCAGTGAAAACCGGCGGTGGTAGTTCGCGGTGTCATAACCAGATGCCTTTCTCGCTCTTACTCAAAGTTGGAAAATACGCGTTCAAGTTTAGCATCAGAGTCCCCCAAGACCAGGTTTCAGTTAATGAAACTGCTCTTCTTCGGTAGAGCCGGTCAACGCGGTGACGCTGGACTTGCCGCCTTGGATCACGGTCGTGACCTCGTCGAAATAACCGGTGCCGACTTCCTGCTGGTGCGATACAAATGTGTAGCCACGATCACGCGCGGCGAACTCGGGTTCCTGCACTTTTTCAACGTATGCCGACATGCCGCGTTTGACGTAGTCCTGCGCCAGATCGAACATGTTGAACCACATCGAGTGGATGCCGGCCAATGTGATGAACTGGTACTTGTAGCCCATGGCACCGAGTTCGCGCTGGAATCTGGCGATGGTGGCATCGTCCAGGTTCTTCTTCCAGTTGAAGGACGGCGAGCAGTTATAGGCCAGCATCTTGCCCGGGTGCACCTTGTGAACCGCGTCGGCGAACTTCTTGGCGAAGGCCAAGTCAGGCGTGCCGGTTTCGCACCACACCAGATCGGCATAACGCGCATAGGCGACAGCACGTGAAATAGCCTGGTCCATGCCCTTACGCGTCTTGTAAAAACCTTCAGCGGTACGCTCACCGGTGATGAATGGTTCGTCATTTTCGTCGTAGTCGCTGGTCAACAGATCAGCGGCTTCGGCGTCGGTGCGCGCGATCACCAGCGTGGGCACGCCGAACACGTCGGCCGCCATACGCGCGGCGATCAGTTTCTGGTTGGCTTCAGCGGTCGGAACCAGCACCTTGCCGCCCATGTGTCCGCACTTTTTCACCGAGGCCAACTGGTCTTCGAAATGCACACCGGCCGCACCGGCCTTGATCATGGCTTTCATGAGCTCGAAAGCATTCAGCACGCCACCGAAGCCCGCTTCAGCATCCGCAACGATAGGCGCGAAGTTGTCAATGTAGCCGGCGTCACCGGCGTCAACGCCTTTGGAATGCTGAATTTCATCGGCGCGCCGGAAAGTATTGTTGATGCGCTCGACCACGGTCGGGACCGAATCCACCGGATATAGCGACTGGTCGGGATACATGGAGGCGTAGGAATTGTTGTCGGCGGCAACCTGCCAACCAGACAGGTAGATGGCTTTGACACCGGCCTTGACCTGCTGCATGGCCTGCCCGCCGGTCAATGCACCCAAGCAATTTACATATTGCTCGGTGTGCAACAAATCCCACAATTTTTCGGCGCCGCGGCGCGCCAATGTATGTTCAATCGGAAAAGAACCCCGCAGGCGGATAACGTCCGCCGCGCTGTAACCGCGCGCTATGCCTTTCCAGCGCGGGTTGCTGGCCCAGTCTTTTTCCAGCGCCTCGATCTGCTGCGCGCGGCTGAGTTGTTCGGTAAGGCTTTGTGGCATGGGAACTCCCTTTGGGTTAGGTGGAAATGCTAGCCACAATTCTATGTCTTGTATAAGACTTAGATTTGTCTTATGTCTTATAGAAGAGCTATATTTTCCTATTTAAAATCAATTGATTATGGTATAATTTCACAATATGAAATTGTATATCTCATATTGAGATATTTTTCCGCAGCGCAACATTTTTAAATTCACTATGTGAAAATAAAAATGCACCGCGTGGGAAGTCATTTCTCAATCAACCAAGCTGCGGACGGGGGATTTAATATGCGCAGCAACGCAACCTCAATCGGCGTTTCTGAATGCCGCCGCCATTTCCCGCATGCGGCGTTTTTCGCTTCTGGACAGCCACACACTAACCACGACAACGCCGACGCTGACGACCAATACCGTCAACGTCGCGACTGCATTGACGGTGGGGTTCAGTCCCAACCTGGCGCGGCTGAAAATCGTGATCGGCAGCGTCGTCGAGCCGGGCCCGGACAGGAACGCCGACAACACCACGTCGTCGAGGGACAAGGTAAACGTAAGCAACCAGGCGGCGCCCAGGGCTTGCGAGATCAGCGGCAGCGTAATCAGAAAAAACACCTGCCACGGCTTGGCGCCCAAGTCCAGGCCGGCCTCTTCAAGCTGTGGGTTCATTTCCTGCAAGCGCGAGGCAATAACCACGGTGGCGTAGGCCATGCCCAGCAAGCTGTGTCCGAGCCAGATCGTCAACATGCCGCGTTCGGGGTAACCGGTGGCGCGCTGCACCGACACCAGCATCAGCAGCAGCGACAGGCCGATGATCACCTCGGGCATGACCAAGGGGGCGTTGACCATGCCGGTCATCAGAGTGCGGCCCGGAAAACGCTTGAATCGGGTGATCGCCACGGCGGCGAAAGTGCCCAACACCACCGATGTCGTGGCGCTGGACAAGGCGATCTTCAGCGACAAGATAAATCCGTCGAGGATGGCGTCGTCACGTGCCAGCTCGCCGTACCAACGCAGGGAAAAACCGGTCCAGCTGGTCACCAGCGGGCTCTCGTTAAAACTCAATGCGATCAAGGTAGCGATGGGCAGATACAGAAACGTAAATCCGGCCAGCAGCCAGACCCGCGACACAATCCGGCCGGCGTGGTTGATCATTTCCGCGCGCCCTGCGTACTCTCGGCCTGGTACTTGTTGAACAGCGCCAGCGGTACGATGATCAGCAACACCATCACCACCGCCACGCTGGAGGCCATCGGCCAGTCGTTGTTGGCGAAAAACTCGTCCCACAACACCCGCCCGATCATCAGGGTCTCGGGCCCGCCCAGCAGTTCGGGAATGACGTATTCGCCCACACACGGGATAAAAACCAGCAAAGCGCCAGCGGCGATGCCGCCTTTGGAAAGCGGCACGGTGATGCGCCAGAACGCCTGCCAGGGTGATGCCCCCAGGTCCTGGGCGGCTTCGAGCAGGCGCTGGTCGAGCTTTACCAGATTGGCGTACAGCGGCAGCACCATAAAAGGAAGGTAGCTGTAGACCATGCCCAGCGTCAACGAAAAAGGCGTGTTCATCATCTTGATCGGCTGGTCCAGAACGCTCAGCGCAACCGCGATGTTGTTGAACACCCCGTTATCGGCCAACAGCATCTTCCAGGCATAAACGCGCAGCAGAAAAGAGGTCCAGAACGGCAACATCAACAGCATCAACAAGGCGGGCCGGACATTGGCGCGGCTGCGGGCCAGGAAGTAGGCAAACGGGTAACCGATTGCGAGGCAGATCACGGTAGTCAGCGCGGCGAAACCCAGTGACGACGCGTAGGCACGCAGATAAAGATCGTCTTCGAAAAAAATCGTCGCGTAGTTGCCCAATTTCAGTTTCAGGTGCAGCAGGCCGTCCTGCCAGATCCACAGGTCGCTGAACTGCGCACCGTCCATGTTGGAAACGCTGATCTTGAATACCACCAGAAACGGCAGTGCGAATATGGCCAGCAAAAAGACCATCGGCACGCCGATAACGAACTGGCTGCCCAGATTGCCCGACAGGCGCTTCGCAAGCGGCTGCAAAATAGCAGGGTTTTTGCCCGAAACGGACGGTAAAGACGGTACGGGACGTTTCACCTTAGAACCTACTGCGTCAATACCACCACGTCGCTGCCCCACCACCACACGTACACCTTGCCGCCGACCGGCAGCCGTATCGCATCGTGGCGGGCGTCGTTGGACTTGGTTACCTTGATGGCCATGCCCGAGGCGAGTAGCACATGGTAGATGGTCTGGCTACCCAGATAGGCCAGGTCGCGGATGCTGCCGTAGCTGCTGTTGAAACCAAGTTCAGCCGGATTGTCATAGTCGTGCGCGCCGGGAGGCGACTGCTGGATGCCGATCTTCTCGGGCCGGATTGCAATATGCACTCCCATGCCGAGTGTCCCGGTAATGCCGTGGCTCACATAGTGGCGGCACTCGGGTGAGTCGACGATCACATGGTCCGCCTCGTCCACCGTTATTTGGCCCTTGAACAGATTGACGCTGCCGATAAAGTCCGCCACAAATGTGCAATTGGGCGTCTCGTAGATATCGACCGGCGGGCCGACCTGGAGAATCCGGCCCTCGCTCATGACACCGATGCGCGTGGCCATAGTCATGGCTTCGCCCTGGTCATGCGTGACCATGACACAGGTCACACCGACCTGGTGGATGATGTCCACCACCTCGAGCTGGGTACGCTCGCGTAGCTGCTTGTCCAGGGCGCCCAGCGGTTCGTCCAGCAACAGCAGCCGGGGCCGCTTGACCAGGCTGCGCGCGAGTGCCACCCGCTGCTGCTGTCCGCCCGAGAGTTGATGCGGCTTGCGCTTGGCATACGGCTGGAGCTGTACCATTTCCAGCATCTTCTCGACCCGGCTGGCAATTTCGTCCCGGGGCAGGTGATCGCGCCGCAGGCCGAACGCCACGTTGTCCCATACCGTGAGGTGGGGGAACAGGGCATAACTCTGGAACATCATGTTGACCGGCCGCTCGTGGGGCGGCAGCCGCACAAGGTCCCGCCCCTCCAGCAGGATCTGGCCCGAAGTGGGCAGCTCAAAACCGCCCAGCATGCGTAGCAAGGTCGATTTTCCGCAACCTGACGAACCCAGCAACGCAAAGATTTCTCCCTGGCGGATATCCAGCGTGACGCCGGCGACCGCGACCGCCTCGTCGAAGCGTTTGACCAGCGCAATAAGCTGCAGAAACGGTGCGTCTACCTTGTCAGCATCACCCGCCCGGGACCCCAAAACAGCGGCCACGATTTAAAGTCCGGCCCTGCTATCGATCTGGCGCGCATGCTGCCTCAGCCGGCAAGCTGCGCCAAAAGCTTCGAACAGGGCCAGGCTCAGATGGTTCTCGTCGCAGCGCCATTCCGGGTGCCATTGCACCGCACAGGCAAAACTTTTTGCACCTTCGACCTCGAACGCCTCCACCAGCCCGTCCGGCGCGTGGCCCACGGCACGCAGACCGGGCGCCAGGCGATAGACACCCTGGCCATGCAGGGAGTTCACCCGGAACCAGGTGCCGCCAGCCCAATCTTCGAACGGCGTGCCGGAGACGAAACGCACCTCGTGCGCCGGGGCATATTGAACGTCCGGCAATACGTTAGCCGGTTCGCGGTGGTCGATCATGCCGGCCACCGCGTGCACCTGCTGGTGCAGCGAGCCGCCCAGCGCCACGTTGATCTCCTGAAAGCCGCGGCAAACGCCCAGCAGCGGCACGCCCTTTTCGATACAGGCATGGACCAGTGCCAACGTCAGCGCATCGCGCTTCGGGTCGAGTGGCAAAGCCGCGTCCGCCACCGGTTGATTGAAAAGCGAGGGGTGAACATTCGACGCGGAGCCGGTCAGCAAGACGCCATCCACCAGGGACAGCAGTTCAGGAATCTGTGCCAGCTCGGCCAGCGGAAACACAACCGGTTGTGCTCGCGCGCAGGTTTTTACGGCGCTTGCATATTGGTCGGCCAGCACGGCAAATGGCGTTTGATCGCCTTCTTCACCCAGCAGCCGGTGATCAGCCGGCAGCCAGACCAGACACAGTGACGTCATACGGGTTTCCGGTTTTCATGGGCTCGATTGTGCCCGGCAAAACCGGGCCGGCACCGGCGGAGGCATCACGCACAATGGAGCCCTTTTTGCTTGTATGACCTCTTCCGCGAATCGACTTGTTGCCTACGCTTGCCTTGCCTTGAGTATGTCGCTGGCTGGCATCTACATCGCTTTGTCCAAGCCGCTGGTGGTTGCATTTCCAGTGTTATTGCTGGCCTGGATGCGTTTTGGCATTGCCGCCACAGCGATGCTGCCCTGGCTGCGCAAGCCGCCGCACGAGGCGCCGATGACGCCCAGGCTCCGGTGGCTGCTTTTCTACGAATCGTTTTTCGGCAATTTTCTTTTCTCGATTTGCATGCTGTACGGCATCAGCATGACCAGCGCGGTTTCCGCCGGTGTCATCATGGCCAGCCTGCCGGCGGTGTTTGCGCTGATGAGCTGGGCCTTCCTGCGCGAACGCATAGCCCCGCGCATGTGGGTCGCAGCCGTTTGCGCCATGACCGGTCTGGCAATCCTGACGCTGTCGCGAACCGGCACAACTTCCGACAGTCACGCTTCGGCGCACAACGGACTCCTGGAGGGCGCACAGTGGCTGGGCAATTTACTGGTTTTCTGTGCCGTCCTGTGTGAGGGCGCATTTGCCGTCATCGGCAAGAAGCTCACGGGCGCGCTGGACCCCAAACGCATCTCGGCGCTGATCAACCTGTGGGGCTTCGTGCTGATGACGCCATTCGGGCTTTACCTGGCGCTGCGTTTCGAGTTTGCCGGTGTGCCAACGGGCATCTGGCTGTTGCTGGTGTTTTACGCCCTGGCCGCCAGCGTGGTGATGGTGTGGTTGTGGATGACCGGTTCCAAGCGCCTCCCAGCCGCACACAGCGGCATATTTACCGTCATGCTTCCCATCTCGGCCGCACTGGTAGGCGTGCTGGCGCTGGGCGAGAGTGTCAGCGGGATGCAGATCGCCGCCTTTACCCTCGCCATATTCGGTGTTGTATTGACCTGGAACCATGTCCCGGGTCAGTGACTGCGCGGTCTCGCAGCGGCAACAGGCCCGGCAACATGCCCGGGCGCAAGGAGCATCATCGCGCGCCGTAGCGGTCTGGCGATAGCTGCGCCAGGTCAATCTGCGGAGTCTCGCCCTCCAGCACCTGGGCCATCAACTTGCCCGTGATCGGGCCCAGGCTCATGCCCATCATGGCGTGACCGGTAGCGATGCTCAGATTGGTGAATTCCGCGGTGCGGCCGATGTAGGGCATTCCGTCCGGGGAGCATGGGCGCAAGCCTTGCCAAGGCTCGACCCCGGCGAAATCCGCTGGCTTGAACTCGGGGTAGTAGCTCGCCGCGGCGTCGATGATGCCACGCACGCGCAGCGGACTGATGTCCTGGTTCAGGCCAGCGATCTCCATCGTTCCGGCGAAGCGCAGCGCCCCGGCCATCGGTGTCACCGCCACGCGCGCTTCCGCCAAAATGGCGCAGGTATGCGGCAACTGGCGCGGGTGCTTCAGCGTCAGGCTATACCCTTTGCCGGCCTGCATCGGCAGCTTCAAGCCAAGGTCCCGCAGCATCAGCGGCGACCATGAGCCGCAGCAGAGAATGAATTCGTCGGCTTCTATCGCGCCGCCATCGCCTATCTTCACGGCGTCAATCCGTCCCCCGCGCCCAATGCGCCAGCCGGTCGCCTGGGTGCTCCACTGAAACACGACACCTGCCGCCATAAGTTCGGCTTCGAGCCGGGCCATGAAGCGATCCGGTGCGAAGTGGCAATCGCCGGGAAAATAAATCGCGCCCTCGATATCCATCCGTACGCCGGGCTCGAGCGCTGCAGCCTGGCGTGCGTCAATGACCTCAACTGCGATGCCCAACTCGCATGCCAGCGCCGCCGTATGGGCTTCCTCGTCCAGGGCCTGCGCGGTCTTGAATAGCAGCAGCATCCCCTTCTGGACCAGACCGAAATCGTTGCCCCAAGACGCTGCAAGCTCCTCGAAGCAATGACGGCTCGCCTGGCTCAGATCGCGCAGCAGCGGCGCGGCGCTACGCACGTGCTGTGGCGTGGCGGCGCGCCAGAATTTCAGGCCCCAATCGATCAGAGCCCAGGACAGACGTGGCTTGACATAAAAAGGCGAGGCGGGATTCCACATCCACTTCAGCGCCAGCGCCACCATGCCGGGTGCGGCCAGCGGCACGAAGTGGCTCGGGACGATCATTCCCGCGTTCCCGAACGAAGTGCCGT
>JANYBQ010000260.1 GCA_025360705.1 Betaproteobacteria bacterium
ATCATGGCGCATAGGGCTTCAGCCCAATTCCCTCAAAGTAGTTGGCGTCCTTGCGCTTGACCTTCTTGTAGTCGCCCTCCAGCTCCCGGCTGAATATGCTCTCCGACATGGGCTTGTAGCCACCGTCCTTCGCCCAGGTGGAGTAGCTGGAATACGCCTGGCGGGACTGCCAGTCGTGCTGAGCGCCGGTAACGCAGCATGCATCGATCCAGCCTGCGAGCAAGTCCATCTCCTTGCGATAACCGTCCACGGCATCTTTCACGACCTGGGGCGCGACAAGCCCCAACTTCTGCCATGCCATGCAGCCGGCGATTGCCCAATTCAGGATGCCCGGAAGTTCGGCGCGCAACTTCGTCTGCAGTGTTTTGTCACGCTGGGCCGGCGGGATGGTGACGGTGAACGGAATCAAGTGGATGCGCCGCCAGATGCCGTTGTCGCGCCCGCGGATTGTTGGCTTGTGGTTGCCAGCGATGAACAGTTTGAACTTCGGTATGAAGTCGACGAACTCGCGGTACAAGAAGCGACCCGTCATGACATCCCCACCAGTCATCTGCTTGACCAGTGACTCGGCCAGCAACGAACCATCCTCGATCTCGTTTGCAATTGCAACGCGCACGTTCTGAAGCCGTGCGATATCGTTGCTGGCCCCTGGGCTCTTTTTAGCCATCAGCGTTTCTGGCGGCGTCTGGCGCGCCAGGTCGGGACCCAACAACTCCGAAAGCACATTCAAGAACGTGCTTTTGCCGTTCGCGCCGCTGCCATACAGAAAGAAAAGGCATTGCTCGTTGTTGAAGCCGGTCAGGCTGTAGCCGATCACGCGCTGCAAGTAGGCTGCCAACTTTTTGTCCCCGCCCGTGACCTGGTCGATGAATAAGAGAAACAGCTGGCATTTGGCCTTGGCGTCGAATATCACGGGGCTGTGTCGTGTGATGCGATCTTCCGGCTCGGCAGGCTGCAGTGTCCCGGTCTTCAGGTTGATCACCCCGTTAGCGACCCCCAGCAGCATGTCATGCTTGTCGAGGCTTGATCCCTCGGCCACCAGTTCCGGGATGCTCTGCGCCAGTTCCAACATCGCCTTCAGCCTTGTGGCCTGCTGGCTACACTTGGCGTGCTTGGCGATGGCGACACGCGCGCCGTTGTCGGTCAGCGCCTCCCCCTCTTGGTAGATGTTGCGCGCCAGGGTCTTGGCCAGCTCCATGGCCGTGCCCACGTCGTCGCACTGCCATTGGAGTCCATTCCAGATCATCCAGCCCTGGCCCTGCACGTAGATGACCTGACCCGAGTAGGTGTCACCGAATCTCGTGGCATTTCCAGTATCGGTCAGCGACTTAAGAAGGTCGTCCGCCTCGACGGCAGCTGGGTACCGCATGATGCTCGCAGCAATACCCCTGACTTCGGCAGGGTCCAGTGGCGGGGAGAAACGCCTCAGGTTTTCGCTCTGGAGCGCGGCCTCGATCGCCGCCTCATCTATGCCCTGGCGGCGCATCGCCCCGGCAATGCTTGTCAATGTGTTGTTACGTCCGACGGGCAGGATTTCGGGGTCGTTGCTGACGGATTTGGACCAGGAAGACGTCACCTTGGCTTTCGCCTCGACAGCGAGTTTGTCGAGGCCCAGCTCCTTCACGATGGTGAGATAGGGGCGCGGAGCCCCCTTTGGTACGAGCTTGAGAGCGGTGGACATTTTGATTACTCCGGATAGGTCATATGGGTCATGAAGGTTTCTGCCTTCTGATGGTAGAAGCCTGGCAGGCGCATGACACGTGGCAAGTCGCAGACCTTGGGGTCGCTTCCAAACTGTTGAGCAATACGCTGCTGCACTGACTTGAACTCATCCAAAGGACAGTCATTCGTCAGCCAGTAGCAGTGCCAGCGGTCGGGGCTGCTTTCCACGACGATGTCGGGCTGCAACTTGGCCCGGACCGGTGCAAGGGGAGCCCCATCCAGGTCAGCAAAGAAGCTGCGGACGGCCATGACGTTGCCGGCGGTGCGGCAAGTCTTTGAGCCGGGATGTATGACCCCATCCCCGTGGTTCACCATGACGAATACGCCGGCACCCTGGCTCTGGAGGTGTACCAATTCGTCGAAGTGTTGCTCAACCGAGCCATGCATCACACGGGCGAGCGATTGGTTCTTGTGTTTTTTGTCGTCAGCGAACGTCTGGAACGTAAATATTCCGGCAGTGTCCAGCGCCATGGTGAAACGCAGGGCGAGTTGCAGGTCGGGTTGCAGTGGTGTTGGCATCAGTAGTTCCCTCCCGATTCCTGCGTGACATGAACGTCCGTCTTCGGCGCGACCAAGGCAGCCACGAGGGTTCTGTCGCGTTGGCGGTCAAGGCGCTGGACGAAGCGGTCAACGCGCTGGTTTCGAGTAGCGCGGTTTCAGGCGGCGTCGGTTCGACCTAGTACACGTACTGCAGGCGCATGGAAAACATGTTGCCGCGGCTGCCGTAGACCGATCCTTTCAGGAATGCGGCTTGGTATTTGAACGAATCGGTCGCGCCTATGGGAAGCGTGCCGGAAACCATGGGCCCCGCGCGGTGCGACTGGCGATTGCGGGGCGCCCAGCGGTCCCAGTCGCCCAACTCCCCAAAACCCTGTAATCCGAACTGAAATGCCGGTTTCCAGCGGTATTTGGCCTGCCACTGGTATTTCAACTGGGTTGGCCCGGATCCTCCGGGTACATCGAAACCACGCTCGAAGATCAGGTTGGCATTGAGCTGTATCCGGCCCACTTCGGTTTGTAGCGCCGGGCCGTATTCGAACGCCTGGCCCCCGCCGCCGTAGTTGTGGATCAAGTTGGTGTGCAGCGCCAGATCGAAGTCGTATTGGCCCTGGGTCAGCAGATAGTCGTTCTGCCAGTTCAGGCTGCTGAGCTTGGTGGCCATGGTGCCGGAGCCGATGTAGCTGGCATACAGCTCGGTGTACCAGCGCTTGGTGACGCCGTAACCAAAACCGATCTCGGGCCAGACGGTCTGGGTGGAGCGGGGCATCTTGACCGTCCAGTACCGGTAATCGATATTGGCCTCGCCCTCGTTTTCGTAAACGGTCACTAGGTAGTAACCGGGATCGGCCATTGCCGCGGCACTGGCCAGCAGTGTGACCGTTGCAAATGCCAGAGTTTTCGCCATGTTCGGGTTCTCCAGAGCCGTCATGCAGTGTACGCGCACAAGTTATCCGTTTTGCAGCGAATCGATCGAGCGGCGCAGGTTGGCGCGGGCCCGCGCCTCGTAGCGGGAGTTGAAATAAGCCGTATGGAAGATCCGTTCGCGGGCCAGAAACTCTTCCAGGATGCGCCGCCGGCCGCTTCGGAATGCCGGTTCCGGCACCGACGCATATTCCGCCCGCACCTGGGCTTCGTAGGCGTCGAATTGCGGCGCCGGGGCGCCCAGAATGGCCAGGTCCACATCCAGCAAAATTTCCTCGTCCCGTGTGGTCGGTAGCGCGTTGTGGCGGGTGGCCATGACCAGCGCATGCACTCTTTGCGCGGTGTCTGGGCCCGCGCCGGCCGCCAGCAGGGCGTCTCGCGCCCAGTCGGCGCTTTGCAGTTCGTTGCTCACAGCCCGGATTTCGTAAACCGCGTCGTGGAACCACAGCGCCAGCTCGACTTCCGACGGATGGGCCGCTTCATGGCGCACGGTTTCGAAGTGCGCAAAACACGCGTCCAGGTGTTGCAGCGTGTGGTAGTGGCGGTGCGGCTCCGCGTAACGGGCCAGCAGCGCCCGCAACAGCGCGGAGTCGGCCCTGGGAACACCCATGCCCAGCCACATCCGTTGCCAACTTATGTCGTACTGCATCGGCAAGTTTCCGTGGTCATGCATCCGGTGTTCGATGGAATGGCTTGATCGTAACGACAACATGGGGCTTATGCACCCTGCTGCCACCTATCCGTGACCCAGCCTCGATAATCGGGTTTCGGCCAGCCCGCGCCGCATCCCTCCCCCCAAGCCCATGCAAAAACCTCCCAACCCCCACGCCGAACAAGCGGTGCTTGTATTGCAAGGCGGTGGCGCGCTGGGTGCCTACCAGGCCGGGGTTTACGAAGCGCTGGACAAGGTAGGCATACGGCCGCAATGGGTGGCCGGCGTGTCCATAGGCGCCATTAACGCGGCCATCATCGCGGGCAACCCGCCCGAGCGCCGCGTTGCCCGGCTGCGCGAATTCTGGGACGGCGTTTCTTCCCAACTTACGGCGCCCGCCCCGCCGGCCAAATACGGCACGCTAACGCGCGAAATGTTCAACGAGTCCAGCGCGGCCCTGGTGGCCCTGGTGGGCGTGCCCGGCTTCTTTACGCCGCGTTTTCCGCCCGCGCCCATGCAGCC
>JANYBQ010000326.1 GCA_025360705.1 Betaproteobacteria bacterium
CCTTTGAAGACGATTTCTGGCATGGGTTGGCGATCGGGCTCTGGACTTACTGCGTGCCGAAAATCCGGTCGCCCGCGTCGCCCAGCCCCGGCAATATATAACCGTGGTCGTTGAGTTGACGGTCTATCGCAGCGGTGTAGATCGCCACCTCCGGATGCGCCTTGTGCAGGGTGGCGATGCCTTCCGGACAGGTTAGCAGACATAAAAACTTGATCGACTTGGGTTTCAAGGCCTTGACGCGGTTGATGGCGGCAACCGCCGAATTGCCGGTGGCCAGCATCGGGTCGACCACCACCACGTCGCGCTCGGTCATGTCGGGCGGCATCTTGAAGTAGTACTCCACCGCCTGCAGCGTCTTGGGGTCGCGGTACAGGCCGATATGGCCGACACGCGCACCAGGCACCACGGTCAACATGCCGTCCAGAATACCGGTGCCGGCACGCAGGATCGACACCAGCACCAGCTTCTTGCCGTCGATCATCTTGCCGGTCATGGTCTCGAGTGGCGTTTCGATCTCGACCTCCTGCGTCGGCATGTCGCGCGTGACTTCGTAACACATCAGCATGCTGAGCTCATTCAGCAAGCGGCGAAAGCTGTTGGTACTGGCCTCTTTCTTGCGCATCAGGGTCAGCTTGTGCTGCACCAGTGGGTGGTCGACAAGATGCAGGTTGGGGCCGTAGTCGGTCATGGGGTGGTCCTTGCGCGAAAGTTGTGGAACGAAATCAGGCGGCTGGAGGGCGTTATTTTTTTCCGCCGAAGATGCCGCCGAGAACACCCCGGATTATCTGCCGGCCCACTTCGCGGCCAATCGCGCTGGCGGCGCTTTTGAACATCTGTTCACCGGCGCTGGCACGGGTGTGGCGTGCGCCGCCGCCCAGCAGGCCACCGAGCGAGTCGAAGATGTTGCCACCGGACTCGGCAGGAGCGCTGGGCGCAGCGGGCGCTGCATCCTTGGCCGCCGTGCCAGCGTCAGCGGCTTGGTCGGCGTTCACCGTCTTTGCCATCGCGTCGGTCTTCTCCTTTGCCGTGGCCGGGTCCGCCATGCGCGCTTGGGTGCGGCCCTTGATGGCTTCGAAGGCCGACTCGCGGTCCTCCATCTTTTCGTACACGCCGGCCACGATCGATTCAGAGATCAGTGTGCCGCGCTGCGCCGGTGTGATGGGCCCGATCTGACTGGCCGGCGGCAATACATACACGCGCTCGGTCACGCAAGGCCGCCCCTTGTCGTCCAGGAAACTCACCAGCGCTTCACCCACGGCCAATTCTGTAATGGCCGTCTCGATGTTGAGGTTCGGGTTTTGTCGCATGGTCTCGGCCGCCGCCTTGACCGCTTTCTGGTCACGCGGCGTGAACGCGCGCAAGGCGTGCTGCACCCGGTTGCCAAGCTGGGCCAGCACGGTGTCGGGAATGTCGAGTGGGTTTTGGGTTACGAAAAATACACCCACGCCTTTGCTGCGCACCAGCCGCACAACGAGTTCGATGCGCTCGATCAGGGCCTTGGGCGCATCCGTAAACAGCAAATGCGCCTCGTCGAAGAAGAACACCAGCTTGGGTTTGTCCAGGTCGCCGACCTCGGGCAATGCCTCGAACAGCTCACTTAACAACCAGAGCAGAAAAGTCGCGTACAGGCGCGGCGCGTTCATCAGCTTGTCGGCGGCCAGCACATTGACATAACCGTGCCCAGCCGAATCGGTCTGCATGAAGTCTTCGATATTGAGCATTGGCTCACCGAAGAACTGATTGCCGCCCTGGGTTTCGATCTGCATCAGCCCACGCTGAATGGCGCCGATGCTGGCCGCGCTGATGTTGCCGTAGTCGGTGGTGAACTGCGACGCGTTGTCGCCCACGTTCTGGCACATCGCCCGCAGGTCCTTCATGTCCAGCAGCAGCAGGCCCTGGTCGTCTGCGATTTTGAACACCAGCTGCAACACGCCGGACTGGGTGTCGTTGAGGTTCAACATGCGCGCCAACAACAGCGGCCCGAGGTCGCTGACCGTAGCGCGTACCGGGTGGCCCTGTTGTCCGAAAACATCCCATAAGGTGACCGGGAAGGCCGTGAAGACAGGCGTATCCAGCGCGCGTTCCTGGATGATTTTGGCCAGCTTGTCGGTCAACACGCCGGACTGCGAAATGCCGGTCAAATCGCCCTTGACGTCGGCCATGAACACCGGCACTCCGATGCGCGAAAACGCCTCGGCCATGGTTTGCAGGGTAATGGTTTTGCCGGTGCCGGTGGCGCCGGTAATCAGGCCGTGGCGATTGGCCTTGTCGGGCCGCAACACGCACTGAATGGCATCGCGCTGCGCAATCACGAATGGGTCGGTCATGGAAATCCCAAAAAGTACAATCGAGCAGGTAGCGTAACGAATTTTTGAAGGACTTCGCGTGGCAGGACACAGCAAATGGGCCAATATTCAGCACCGCAAAGGTCGCCAGGACGAAAAGCGGGGCAAGGTATGGACCCGTGTGATTCGTGAAATCATGGTTTCGGCGCGTGCCGGTGGTGGCGACCTGGCCATCAATCCGCGGCTGCGGCTGGCGGTCGAAAAAGCCAAGGCGGCCAATATGCCGGCCGACACCATCAAGCGCAA
>JANYBQ010000296.1 GCA_025360705.1 Betaproteobacteria bacterium
TCAATTCGCACTGGCTTGGGTCTTGCTTTCATCGGACCGGCTCTTGCTCGAAGCTGTGTATGCGGCACCGTTTTCGTTCGAGTATCAACGCCACGAGATGGTTCGGGCGCGAAACGTGCGCGACGATCCTTCCGGTGCGACGCCTGCCGACTGCGACTTACTGCGCAACTATGCGTCCCGGATCGAGCACTTTGACCGCAAGGGGTGGTCGATAGAGACCGTCGATCTGCCGGTATTCAATCCGCCTGAGGTGGGTATGGAGCGCAGTTACCGCGAAATCCTGACCGTCTTCGACAAGCTGGGCTGTCCGCGCCAAGACAAGATTTATCGCGGAAGTGCCGGTTACCTGCAATGTGTTGACGAACCACGCTCGAGCGAGGCGGTGGACCACCTTGTTCGCAGCGCGCGGGCGACTCCGCCAGACGAACCTTTGTACGTGGTGGCGCTCGGTTGCGTAACCAACATCGCGTGCGCTCTATTAACAGCGCCGGACATCATCGACAAGATCGTTGTGGTATGGACCAGTGGCTTTCCGTCGCACTCCCCGCAGACCAACCATTCTTTCAACCTCGAGCAGGACATGCTGGCCACAACGGTGCTGCTGGACAGCGGCGTTCCACTGGTGTATCTGCCGGGCTACCATGTAGGTGCGCAACTGCGCCTGTCATTGCCGGAAATGGAACGCTACGTGAAGGGCCGTGGCGCCATCGGCGACTATCTGCATCAGCTCTTCACGCACAATCCACTGTGGGAGTTTGCCGGCATTGACAGCTTTTTCGCCCACTCCTGGGTGATCTGGGACATCATCAACGTCGCGTGGCTGCTCAACTCCGATTGGGTGCCGAGCGGCATGCTGTCCACGCCCGTGCTCGACGCGCAACGACGCTGGCAACAAGCAAGCGACCGGCATCCGATGCGCGAAGCTTATGGCGTGGCGCGCGACGCGATTTTCCGGGACTTCTTCATGAAGCTCGAAACCGCGCCCGCATGACGGACACCCCAGAGACGGAGCACGGAGAACCATGCGCACGAACAATGGTTGAAATGCCACCATGACGTTCGGTGTGCCAAAGACCAACACAAGGCGACGCGGGGTAGCCGGGCGCCGCCATGCCGGCGTGCTGCGCACGATGCTGCACCCGCGCATCGTGGCAGGCGCACTCAAGGTTTCCGCCGTCGTGGGCACCGCGCTCAACCTCATCAACCTTGGTGAGCAAGTCTGGACACCTCACACCATCAACTTTTGGCGTGTGGCAATGAATTTCATAGTACCCTTTTGCGTTTCCGCCTACAGTGCGGCACGCAACCAGGTGTCGCGCGCACGCGAAGACTAAGAACTTATCCGTGAATAAGGCGGCCCTGCGTTGTGACGAGAAAGCGATGGATGTTAGGCGCAAGCCGCAGCCCAGGGTAGGCCCCTGGGCAAGGTTTGCAACGACACAGACGCGCTTTCTCGTCACAACCCTTCAGGCCGGGGCCCCAAGAAGCACAGGCGGGTGTCGCAAGCCGCTTGTGGTGCACAGAGCACCACGGCGCGTCCAGTTCCTACGCCTGTACCCCTTGGGACCCCGGCGCAGGGCCGCCTTATTCACGGATAGGTTCTTAAGCCGCGGCGACGAACTTCAGCGCGACGCCGTTGTTGCAATAACGTTTGCCGGTGGGTTTGGGTCCATCGCCAAAAACATGGCCCTGGTGGCCGCCGCAACGCACGCAGTGGTACTCGGTGCGCGGGAAAATCAGGAATAGATCGGTTTTTGTGTCCACCGCACCAGGCAAGGCGGTGAAAAAACTGGGCCAGCCGGTGCCGCTCTCGAATTTGGTTTCCGATGCAAACAATGGCAAGTCGCAACCCGCGCAAAGGTAGACGCCTTTGCGCTTCTCGAAGTTGAGTGCGCTGGTGTGCGACGCCTCGGTTCCCTCCTTGCGCAGCACGTAATACTGCTGGGCTGACAAGCGTTTTTTCCAGTCCGCATCCGTCAAGGCCAGAGCCTGGACCTGCGGGGCGTCACTGATGCCCGTTGCGGCCATGCCCTGACGGATCAGGCCAGGACCGATCAGCAAAGTCAGAAGTTGGCGTCGAAACATGGCGGGACTCTCTGGCAGTGGATATTAGCGCTTGGGTCGTACACGGGCGCGGAACCTTTCATCGCCAAAAAAGCAACTCGTTGTTGGCTTTTTTTCCGATTCGCGGGCAGCGGGGTTGTTGGGCCCGCGCGTGGGGGTGCGGGTAGGCGCATGGTGCGATGGCTTCTATGAAGCGCGGCTCACGAATAAAAAACCCAGGCATCCAATCGCGGAAATGGCAGTCACCAAACTGATGATTGCCAGCCAAAGGACGCGCGCTCGATGGGTTTCGACCCGAACAATAAGCTGTGAATTCTGCTCGGCGAGGGCCTGAATGAGTTCCGACGAGGCGACCATTTGGGTATGCAGGTCGGATATCGCCGACTCCAGTGCGGCAACGCGGGCCTCCATGGCGTTTATTGCCTGGGCTTCGGTCGAAGCGGCGGACGGTGAACCCGCAGTTGCCAATGGTGGCGAGGCGGGCTTCTTCGCTACCGTGCTCCAAAGTTTCTTTGCACCGTCGGCAACCATAGGGGCGTTACCGATTACGTCCGACCACGGGATTAGTTTCAGTGCCGCGAGCCAGCTGATTGCCATGCAGAAACTTTCAAATTCCGTATTTTGACGTCAACCGAACTTATGCCGGTTTGGTAAACCCATCCGCGCTCCAGCCCTCGCTGCCCACACCGGGGCGGACCGGAAGGTCCGGGCCGAGGTCGCCACGATTTTCAAAGGTAAGGCAGCGTGCAGGCCATCTGCAACAGACGCCTCCTGTTGGTGGAATTGCGTTTCAAGAGCGTCACCTTGCCGCATCGGCTCGCAGCTTATTGATGAACGCGCGAATCCGGCTGGCATTGGTGCCGAAGTCGCCACCGCCTATGCGCGACAACGAACGCATATCGACCCGACTGCCGGCACCCGTGGGGGAGACGCGGATGACAATGTCGTCCTTGAAGCCGAACAACAGGGTTGTCGCCGTGGCTTCGATGCGCAGTTCGGCCGGCACGTCGGCGACGATGCTCCAGCCCATCGCGCGTGCCACACGTTCGGCACTCTGGAAAGCTTGCGCCGCGGGCACCGCGAGGTCGGCCGGCCCGATATCCGGATACCCAAGCCGCTGCTGCACGGCGGCGGCCGGGTTGTAGTCGCTGCTGTTGCGCGCGCCCTTGCGCAACTGCAAAACAGCCACATAACGCGGCGGGTTCCCGGTGTCGGTGCTGACGTCGTGAATCGGCGGCAGCCCGCGCGTGCGCAGCCACAGGAACGCGGGCGGTGCGGCGACCAGCAGGCTGAGCAGCGCGGCTGCCAGGCAAATGGCGATGCCGCGCCGCGTCTGCGCGCGGTAGGCCATCGCGGTGCTCAGCAGAGCCAATACCAGCACGACCGCGGCGGCAGTCGCGGCCCAGCGCATGGTCTGAAGCCCCGCCCCCAGGCCCCACCAGCCAAAACGGTATCCCGGACCGGCCGCCAATGCAGCCAACCCACATGCCGCTGCCAGACCGGCAACCATCCATGATGTTTTTATCCCGGCCGGACGCGGGGTCGCGGTATCCGCGCCGACGCGCGATGGTGTTGGATTCATGCCCTGTATTTTGTCGCTTTCTCGCCGCGTTTTTGTCAGCATTCGTTTTCCCCTGCGCGACTGCCTGGCATTACGATGGATCCCTTTCAGACCGTTCACGCGGTACTTTTAAGGAATTTTTCATGGCTTCACTCACGCTGGCGCAAGCCCAACAGATCATCCACAGCGCATTGGCAAAGGCACGCTCTGGCGGCTACAAACCGATGGGTATTGCAGTCCTCGACGAAGCCGGCGCGCTCAAGGCTTTCGCCCGTGAAGACGGGGCCAGCATGTTTCGTTTCGAGGTTGCGCAAGCCAAGGCATGGGGCGCCGTCGGCATGGGTGTGGCCAGCCGCGTGCTGGGCCAGCGCGCCAAGGACAACCCGAACTTTTTCGTTTCACTGGCAGCAACCGCGCATGGCAAGTTCCTGCCGCAGACCGGCGCCGTGGTGATCAAGGACGCCGCGGGTCAGGTGATCGGTGCTGCCGGTGCCAGCGGCGGCACCGGAGACGAGGACGAGGCGATCTGCATCGCGGGCATCGAGGCGGCCGGGCTGGCGCACGGCTGAACCAGTTCCGGCGTCTC
>JANYBQ010000309.1 GCA_025360705.1 Betaproteobacteria bacterium
CGATAGTGGCAATTTGCGATGCGGGCAGGCGTCTTCCAGCGCCACCGGTTGGCCGTCTTGCGTGCGGTACAGCACGATGGACTCCGACAACAGTTTGACGGGTTTCAGGCTGCGCGCAACCTCGCTTGACAAGGCCGCGACGTACCAGGCGTTTTTCAAAAAATCAGACACGGCGGACGTCCTTAAAAAATAAGGGAGCTAGGGGTGTACTTGCAGTGCTTGCAAGTTTAGGGGTGTGGCTCGCAAACCGGGCGCGGCAGTCGTTGGGTCGGCGGGGCGTCTGTTCGAATGTCATCCAATATCCACCGCCAGATGCGCCAGGCAGTCGCCCGGTGCGACCAGGCTGGGCACGCGCCTGCAGACAACAACACCGGCGTCCTCAAAGACCAGGGCGCGCGGCGCGCGCTCCGGCTCTTCCGGAAAGTGGATGCGGCCCGCCGACTGGCCGCTATGCACTACGTCGCCCAGCGTGAAGTCGGGCTCGAACAGCCCGCGTACTGGCGTGTAGACGTAGTGAGACGGCCCGGTCACGCGCATCATGCGCGTAGTGCCGGCGGTCGGCAGCGCCTCGGCCACCACACCGACATGGGCCAGCAGGCGGCGCACGCAGCCGTCCGCAATCGCCTGGGTCTGCGGCCGGGTGGTTCCGCTGCCGCCAATTTCGGTCGAGAAATGCAGGTGGCCGTGGGCCAGCGCGGCTGCCGACAGGGTGCGGTTGGACTGCGGCTGGTCCACCAGCATGGTTATCGGCGCGCCGAAAGCCAGCAGTGCGTCGCGTTGACGTGCACGCGCATCCCGGTCTTCAGGCACGCGCGCGAAAGCGCAGGGCAAATACTCCAGCGACGACCCACCCGAGTGGATGTCCAGGCTGATCTGCGTGATCGGCAAAAGAGCTGTGTCGATGAAATACGCAATCTGCTCGGTGACCGTGCCATCGGCGGCGCCTGGAAACATTCGATTGAGGTTGCCGCCGTCAATCGGCGAGGTGCGCCGGCCGGCCGCTGCCGCCGGAAGGTTAAGCCGCGGAATGATGATCACGCGTCCACCTACTGCCGGCGGCTCCAGTTCGCGCATCAGCTTGAGCAGCGTTATCTGGCCCTCGTATTCGTCGCCATGGTTGCCCGCCGTCAGCAATACATCGGGCCCCGGGCCGCCGCGTATGACGGCGATCGGTATCGCGATCCAGCCATAGGCGCTTTCATGGGTGGAGTGCGGTACCCGAATATGACCGAAGCGTTTGCCCGCTGCGTCGAGGTCGATGTCTGCACGTACCGCCGAGGGCCTGGCGGTGTGGGGTGATGGCATGGTTTGCGGTTCCAGATAAGTGCAAAAGCGATGCCGTCAATGCTCCAGAATCTGGCTCAGGAAAAGCTTGGTGCGTTCAGACTTGGGATTGTTGAACAGCTCATGCGGTGGCGCCTTCTCGACGATGCGCCCGCCGTCCATGAACACCACCGTGTCGGCGACCTTTTTCGCAAAGCCCATTTCGTGGGTGACGCAAACCATGGTCATGCCCGACTGGGCCAGCTCGATGATCACGTCCAGCACTTCCTTGATCATCTCCGGGTCGAGCGCCGAGGTGGGCTCGTCGAACAACATCACCTTGGGCTCCATACACAGGGAACGCGCAATCGCCACGCGCTGCTGTTGGCCGCCTGACAACTGGGCTGGAAATTTCGAGGCCTGTTCCGGAATGTGGACGCGCGTCAGGTATTCCATCGCCTTGGCCTCGGCCTGCGCGCGCGCTGTCTTGCGCACTCGAATCTGGGGCAGGGCGCAATTCTCCAGCACGGTGAGATGGGGAAACAGGTTGAAGTTCTGGAACACCATGCCGACTTCGCGGCGGATGGCGTTGACCTGCTCGGTGTCCTCGTTAAGCGGGATGCCATCGACGACGATGCTGCCTTCGTCGTGGTGCTCGAGCCGGTTGATGCAGCGGATCAGGGTTGACTTGCCTGAGCCTGATGGACCGCATATGACCATCCGCTTACCGGTCTCCACCTCCAGATCGATGTCCTTCAGTACCTGCAGGGAGCCGAACCATTTGTTGACGCCGCGCAGTTCAATGATGCTGGGATGTTTCAAGGGCTGACCTTCATGATGTGCCTTGCGGTACGAGTCATTTGCAGGGCGGTTGGGCGGTGGCGCATACGGACCCGGCGTCAACGCAGCGCGCGCGCGTAACGCCGCTCCAGCGCGGCAAAAAGCCGTGACAGCGTAAAACAGATGATGAAATAGATCGCCCCCACAAACACAAACACCTCGAACACCTTCTGTGTCGTGACTTGCACATCCTGGGCCATGAAGGTCAGCTCCTGGATAGAGACCAGCGATACCAGCGAAGAGTCCTTGATCAGCTGGATGAACTGCCCGGCCATGGGCGGCAGCACGTTGCGGAACGCCTGCGGCAGGATCACAAAACGCATCACATCGAGCTTCGAAAATCCCAGGCTGTCACCAGCCTCGATCTGGGATTTGGGCACCGACTCGAGCCCGGCGCGCACGATTTCGGTCACGTAGGCGCCCGAGAAGACCGAAAGGCATATCAGGCCCAGCAGAAAATTGTCTATCAGCTTGGGTGCGCCGAAGAAGATGCTGACCCACCACTGACCGGTCGTTGACATGGACGCCACGGCGTTGCCCACGGCCAGCTTGGGCATGATCTGACTGGCGATAAAGAATACAAAGACGAACACGAAC
>JANYBQ010000346.1 GCA_025360705.1 Betaproteobacteria bacterium
ATGTTGCAAACGATGGCCTGGTCTTTCATGGCCGCCATGTGTTTGTAGGTGATCACGTTGCGGTTGCCGGTGGCGGACACAAAAATGTCGGCTTTGTCGGCGGCTTGTTCCATGGTGACGACCTTGTAACCTTCCATCGCGGCTTGCAGCGCGTTGATCGGGTCGATCTCGGTCACCCACACCTGGGCGCTCAGGGCGCGTAAGGCTTGTGCCGAACCCTTGCCCACGTCGCCATAACCGGCCACCACCGCCACCTTGCCGGCGATCATTACGTCGGTAGCGCGTTTGATCGCGTCCACCAGCGACTCGCGGCAGCCATACAGGTTGTCGAACTTGGATTTGGTCACCGAGTCGTTGACGTTGATGGCGCGCATCAACAACGTGCCCTTGACCGACATTTCGTTCAGGCGGTGCACCCCGGTGGTAGTTTCCTCGGTCACGCCGATGATATTTTTCAGGCGGCGGCTGTACCAGGTCGGGTCCAGCTTGAGCTTGCCCTTGATCGCGTTGAACAGGCAAACTTCTTCTTCGCTGCCGGGCTTGGAAACCAGTTTCAGGTCTTTCTCGGCCAGCGAACCCAGGTGCATGAGCAAGGTGGCGTCACCGCCATCATCCAGAATCATGTTCGGGCCTTCGGTCTTCGAACCCTTGGGGCCAAATTCGAAGATGCGATGGGTGTAGTCCCAATAGTCTTCCAGGCTCTCGCCCTTGACGGCGAACACTGGCGTGCCCGTGGCGACGAGCGCCGCGGCAGCATGATCCTGAGTCGAAAAAATATTGCACGACGCCCAGCGCACTTGCGCACCCAGGGCTTGTAGCGTTTCCACCAACACGCCGGTCTGGATCGTCATGTGCAGCGAGCCGGTAATACGCGCGCCCTTAAGCGGCTGCGATTTGGCGAACTCTTCGCGTATCGCCATCAGACCGGGCATTTCGGTCTGGGCGATGGTCAGTTCCTTGCGACCCCAGCTGGCAAGGGCCAAGTCGGCGATTTCGTAGTCCTGGTTTTGAATCGGTTTAAGTACGGCACTCATGGCTCACTCCAGAGGTTGATTTGAACAAACCACGGGCTTGGAGATGACTCTGGGAAGAGGCTCACCCCACCGACCAGTGGGTGAGCGCCGTTGATGCCATGGAGTCCGCAAAACGGAGAACCATGCTGTCCGAGCCTCGTTCACTGCTGGGTGAACTGCAACGCTCCTCGGAAGGAGATAATTCTACCTTTTCCGGATTTGCCTCGTCCACGGTTTCGCTGGACGGGCAACGCACACACGGTGCACACCGGGCCAATTTCACGATATCCGCATGTCCTACCAAGCCGAAACACGGCGCCGCCGCACTTTTGCAATCATCTCCCACCCGGACGCTGGCAAGACAACCTTGACCGAGAAGTTGCTGCTGTTCTCAGGTGCCATCCAGATCGCGGGTTCTGTCAAAGCGCGAAAAGCCACGCGTCACGCCACCAGCGACTGGATGGAAATAGAAAAACAACGCGGCATTTCAGTTGCCAGCTCGGTCATGCAGATGGTCTACCGCGACCATGTGATCAACCTACTCGACACCCCCGGCCACAAGGACTTTTCTGAAGACACTTATCGCGTGTTGACGGCTGTCGATTCCGCATTGATGGTGATCGACGCTGCCAACGGTGTGGAGACCCAAACGCGACGCCTGATCGAAGTCTGCCGCCAGCGCAACACACCCATCATCACCTTCGTCAACAAGATGGATCGCGAGGTGCGCGAACCGCTCGACATATTGGACGAAATCGAGCGTGAGCTCGGCATGCCGTGCGTGCCGATGACCTGGCCGGTCGGCCAGGGCAAGACATTCGGCGGCATCATCAACGTGTTTACCCAGGCCATGACGGTGTTCGAGTCCGGCAGCGACCGCCGCGTGCAGGACTTCACCACCTTGCCGCTGACGGACAAAGCCGCGCTGCTGCAGCGTTTTGGCCACGAGTTCGAAACCGCCATGGAAAGCATGGAACTTGCTGCTGGCGCTTCGCCCACCTGGGACCCGGCGGCGTTTCTTGCTGGCCGGCAAACGCCGGTTTTCTTCGGCTCGGGCGTCAACAATTTCGGCGTCATGGAAGTGCTGGACGCGCTGGTGGACCTGGCGCCTTCGCCGCAGCCGCGCACCAGCTCGCTGGTGGTCAACCAACAGGCGGTACTGAAAGAAGTCCGGCCGGAGGACGACGCATTCGCCGGCGTGGTGTTCAAGGTGCAGGCCAACATGGACCCGTCGCACCGCGACCGCATCGCTTTCGTGCGGATGTGCTCGGGCAAATACACGCCGGGCATGAAACTCAAGGTGCAACGCACCGCCAAGGAGTTGCGCCCCACCAGCGTGGTCACCTTCATGAGCCAGCGCCGCGAGGCGGTCAATGAGGCTTATGCCGGCGACATCGTGGGTTTTACGACCCATGGTGGCGTGCAACTCGGCGACACCATTACCGACGGCAGCGTGGCCCTGCAATTCACCGGTCTGCCGTTTTTTGCGCCCGAATTGTTCATGACCGTGATTCTCAAGAACCCGTTGCGCACCAAGCAGTTGCAGCAGGGCCTGGCGCAGCTGGGGGAAGAAGGTGCAATCCAGGTTTTCCGTCCCAACGTCGGCGGACCGATGCTGCTGGGTGCCGTCGGGCAACTGCAGTTTGAAGTGGTGCAGCACCGCCTCAAGGGCGAATACGACGCCGACATCCGGCTTGAACCCTGCCAATACGTCGGCGCCCGCTGGATCACGGCTGACACGCCACAGGAACTGCGGACTTTCAACGACGCCTATCCGATGCGCATGGCACTCGACGCCGCCAATACGCTGGCTTATCTGACTACGTCCCAGTATGACGTGCGGCTGGCGCAGGAGCGTTTCCCCAAGATCCATTTCCATCCTTTGCGCGAGCATGCGGGGCTGGCGCTGCAAGCGGCGGGTTAGCTTGCTGCAACCCCTGTCAAGCTGGCCCGTCGATCAGCGTCGCGGCATCGCCGGCGTATTGACCGACATCGACGACACCCTGACGACCGACGGCGCGATCACCGCCGACGCGCTGCACGCGCTCGGCGCTTTAAAAAACTGTGGCTTGCATGTGATCGCCGTCACCGGACGCCCTGTGGGCTGGAGCGAGCCATTCGCGAGCACCTGGCCCATGGACGCCATCGTGGCCGAAAACGGGTCGGTCGCGCTGGTGAATGCCACTCCGTCGAACCTTGTTAAACGCGCCAACACTTCGCTGCACAGGTTATATCAACAAGATGCCACAACGCGGGCCAAGAATTTCGCACGCATGCAGCAGGTAGCGCAGCGCGTTTTATGCGAAGTGCCGGGCACCATGTTGTCCCGCGACTCACCGGGCCGCGAAACCGACATCGCCATCGACCACAGCGAATTCACGCAGCTCTCAAGCGAAAAGATCGCCCATGCGGTGCGCATCATGCAGGACGAGGGCATGTCGGCGACGGTCAGCAGCATTCATATCAACGGCTGGTTCGGCAGTCACAACAAGCTGGCTGGAGCACGCTGGATCGTGCGCGAACTATTTGGCCGCGAGCTCGCTACCGAAATGGACCGTTGGGCGTATGTGGGTGACTCGACCAACGATCAACTAATGTTCGAGGCCTTCGCGCATTCGATAGGCGTGGCGAATATCCGCCGCTACGAACACGAACTGACACATCGGCCGCGATACGTCACGCAAGGAGAGCGCGGCGCCGGGTTTGCCGAGGTTGCCGCCGCGTTGCTTGCTGCACGCGCCGGGTAGCGGCAAGCTACGCCATCACGCAACCCGCTGCGCGAATCCCGGCAAGTACACCGGCGCGTAAATGACGGCACCTCGAAGCACGGCACCAGCTGGCCGCGAAACATTTCCATATTGCCTTGATGCAAGCCGTGGAGGCGGTTATAGAAAGCGATCATGGGCAAACCTGGTGCAACCTTTTCAATTTGACTTGCAGACACACCTTGCGTCTACCGCGCCAACACGGCCGCCAGCGCCAAGCCGGTATGGGTGCCCAGCTTGACCACCTCTTCGGGTGTCGCAGCCGCCACCACGCGCCCGCCCGCGTCGCCGCCGTCGGGACCGAGGTCGATCACCCAGTCGGCTTCGGCGATCACGTCCAGGTCGTGTTCGATCACCACCACGCTATGGCCG
>JANYBQ010000385.1 GCA_025360705.1 Betaproteobacteria bacterium
GCCATCGGCAAGATCATCGCTGATGCGATGGACAAAGTCGGCAAAGAGGGCGTGATCACCGTGGAAGACGGCAAGTCACTCGAGAGCGAACTCGACGTGGTTGAAGGGATGCAGTTTGACCGTGGCTACCTGTCGCCCTACTTCATCAACAACCCGGAAAAACAAGCCGCGTTGCTGGAAAATCCGTTTGTGCTGCTGTATGACAAGAAGATCAGCAACATCCGCGACCTGCTGCCGACCCTGGAGCAAGTTGCCAAATCGGGCCGTCCGCTGCTGATCGTGTCGGAAGACGTTGAAGGCGAAGCGCTGGCGACCCTGGTGGTCAACACCATCCGCGGCATCCTGAAGGTTGTGGCTGTCAAGGCGCCTGGTTTTGGCGATCGTCGCAAGGCCATGCTCGAAGACATCGCTGTGCTGACCGGCGGCAAAGTGATTGCCGAAGAAGTTGGCTTGACGCTAGAAAAAGTGACCTTGGCCGATCTGGGCTCGGCAAAACGCGTCGAAGTGAGCAAGGAAAACACCATCATCATCGACGGTGCCGGCGCCGCTGCCGACATCGAAGCGCGCGTCAAGCAAGTACGCGTGCAGATCGAGGAAGCAACCTCTGACTACGACAAGGAAAAACTCCAGGAGCGGGTTGCCAAACTCGCCGGTGGCGTGGCCCTGATCAAGGTCGGTGCCGCTACCGAAGTTGAAATGAAAGAGAAAAAAGCCCGCGTCGAAGACGCGTTGCATGCTACCCGCGCGGCGGTGGAAGAAGGCATTGTGGCTGGTGGTGGCGTTGCGCTGCTGCGCGCCCGCCAGGCTGCCGGCACGGTCAAGGGCGACAATGCCGACCAGGACGCAGGTATCAAGCTGGTCATGCGTGCCGTCGAGTCCCCACTGCGCGAGATCGTGTACAACGCCGGCGGCGAAGCCTCGGTGGTCGTGAATGCTGTGTTGGCTGGCAAAGGCAACTACGGTTTCAACGCCGCCAACGACACCTATGGCGACATGATCGAAATGGGTATCCTGGACCCAACCAAGGTGACGCGTACCGCGCTGCAAAACGCAGCCTCAGTCGCATCGCTGATGTTGACCACCGAAGCCATGGTTGCCGAAGCTCCGAAGGATGAGTCCGGCGCTGGCGGTATGGGTGGCGGCGGTATGGGTGGTGGCATGGGTGGGATGGGCGGTATGGGCGACATGGGCATGTAATTTGCCCCCTGCTCCTTGCATGAGGGCGCATGGCGGCGTTGCAAACGCTTGCTGTACCGGTGGTACTGTTGGCGCGTTTGCGCCTTGCCCTGCACCCTCATGCTGCGTTGAGTTGCCTGTTGGCACTCGACGGACGCAAAACAAAACCCCGCGGAGTGCGAACTCCGCGGGGTTTTGTTTTGGACGAGCGCGGTGTTACGCGGCAGCGGCAATCTCCAGGGGCTGCATGGCGCTGTCGTTGGCTGCGACAACCAGCAGGTTGGAGTGGGTGGTTTCGGTCATGAAGCCGTACAGGCGGTTCTTGGTGGCCTGCCACGAGGCTCTGGCGCTAACCACGTCGAAGGCCAGTATCCGGTGCGGCAAACCGCCGCCGCTGGCCAGCGGCACCCAGGCGCCGGGTTTGAACACGTCTTTAAAGCCGAGACTGCGGTAGTTGCGAATCAGGGCCGCATTGCGTGCGCCTATAACCACCCAGCGAACCTGGGTCGCGAGGCAATATTGGTAGCTGGCCCTCATCAGACATAACTTGACCATTGGGTCGGCGCCGGCAAGCACCGCCAGCCGGGATATTTGTGCGCGTGGCCGGCTGGCCAGCCAACCGGGCAAGCGAATACTGTTCTCCAGCGCCAGAGGACCAAAACCGCTGACCTGGATGCGCGCCGTACCTATGCCTTGGCCGGTTGTTCTGTCACGGCATATCAATACCGCCGTGCCCTCGGCCCGATCCAGCGGTTCAATATCACCGAACTTGGGGCCCATGTCGGGGTCATGGTGCGCATACGCCTGCGCACGAACGACACATGCCTCGCGAAAATCACGCTCCAACGTCGCTATGCGAACCGCGAATCCAAACGTTTCTGTTTCCATTCAAACCATCCCTGGAACAAGTTTGCCAAATACCGCTCCACAGTTACGCAAAGCCGTCCACTGGACCGACACTAGCATTATTCATAGCATTCAATCAAGCAAACACGGGGGTTAAAACGGTTCACCTATCGGTACCCATAGGCAATTAACGACACTTCTTCCGCTGCGCGATGCTAATGGCGCGTTTATTGCGCCAGTAAGCCCGCTTGCAACCATATGTCTTGTACCCGGGGGCGCGACGAGCGGCTACGTGTGTGTTGTCAAGTGCGCATCGAGCTGCGCTGCCGACTCGAAATGGATGCCGCGCCAGCCATGGGCTCGTGCCGCCTGAACGTTGGCGAGCAGATCGTCGATAAAGACTGTCTGCGTGGGGTCCAGCGCGTAGCGGGTCTGTAGCAGCTGAAATATCTCTGGCTGCGGTTTTATCAACTGGGCATCGCCGGAAAAAACCCCGCCATCGAACCACTTCAGGAAACCATGGCGCTGCTCCAGCGCCCGAGCGTAAGGCCGGGGCATATTCGACAGGAAGTAGAGGCGAACATCGCCCTGCCGCTCGCGCCGCTCGTTCAGGCGCGCCAGCAAAGCCACCGTCTCCGGGATCGGCAGAAGGTGCTCATGGATTCGCGACATCAATCCCTGCAGCGTTTGGTGCGGCAGGTTCAGTCGCCGGGCGGTGCGTTCGATCACCGTCGGCAATTCGAGCATTCCGCCATCGAAGGCCTTCCAGTCGTCGTGATGAAAAATATCCTTGGCCAACTGACGCGCGGCAGCCGGCGTATCCGCCTCGACCGGAAAATGGCTCTGCACCAACATATGGGGTTGCCATGTAAAGAGCACCGCGCCGAAGTCGAAAACAATATTGGTTGGCATCAAAGCTCCTGCTTGTACCCACGCGAGGCCCGGCGCATGGCGGCTTTCACTTCAGCCGGCGCAACAAGCCGGCGGTGGAGCCGTCCAGCCCGGATGTATCGCCACTGTGCAGTCGCGGCTCTATATCTTTGGCCAGCACCTTGCCCAGTTCCACGCCCCACTGATCGAAACTGTCGATGCCCCAGACCGAGCCGCTCACAAACACGCGGTGTTCCTGCAACGCGATCAATGCGCCCAGGCTGGTGGGGGTCAGTTCTTCTAGCAACAGAAAAGTGCTCGGACGGTTGCCCGGGAAATCGCGTTGACCGCCGGCATCGGCCTGGCCGACCATCAAGGCCTGAGCCTGCGCAAGCACGTTGGCCAGTAGCAGCTCGTGATGGCCCGGCAGTGCGCCCTGGGACTTTTTGACCGCCAGGAATTCGACCGGCACTACGTCGGTGCCTTGATGCAGCATCTGGAAATAGGCATGTTGTCCGTTGGTGCCGGGCTCGCCCCACAACACGGGGGCGGTGTCGAACGGCAGAGCCTCTCCCTGCGTATCCACGCGTTTGCCGTTGCTTTCCATCTCCAGCTGTTGGAGGTAGGCCGGCCAGCGGCGCATGGCACTGTGATAAGGCGCGACGCTACGGCTTGTAAAGCCGAGGAAGTTGCGATACCAGACGTCGAGCAGCCCCAGACGTACCGGCAAATTACTTTCCAGCGGGGCGCTGCGAAAATGACCGTCCATCGCGTGGGCACCCGCCAGGAATTCCCGAAAGCCCTGGGAGCCAATCGCAATGGCAATCGGTAAACCGATCGCCGACCAGAGCGAATAGCGACCGCCGACCCAGTCCCAGAAGCCGAAGGTGGTGGTGATACCAAACGCATGGGCCGCCGCCACGTTGCTGGTCAAGGCGCAAAAGTGGCGTGCGATGTCCGTGCCACCGCCGGCTTCGAACCAGCGCTTGGCCGACTGCGCATTGGTCATGGTCTCGATCGTCGTGAAGGTCTTGGACGCGATCAGGAAAAGCGTGTTCCGGGGTTTGATGGCGCGCAACGTGGCCGCCAGTTCGTGGCCGTCGACGTTGGACACGAAGTGCATACGTTTGCCGGTGGTCGCGAAGGCATCCAGTGCAAGAACAGCCATCTGCGGCCCGAGGTCCGAGCCGCCGATACCGATATTCACCACGTCCGTGATGCCGCTGTCGGCACGAATCCCTTCGGCATAAACCAGCATCGCATCCAGCGTCTGGTGCACCGCACGCAAATCGGGGTCGTCGGTGACACCGCCAGCGGGCAAAGGTGATCTGAGCAAGAAATGCTTGACTGCGCGCTGCTCGGTGGTGTTGATGACATCGCCACGGAACATCGCGTCACGATGTTCTTCCACACCGCATTGCCGCGCCAAGACGAACAACTGCCGCTCGATCTCCGGGTCGATCAGGTTTTTGGACAAATCGGCGAATAGATGCGGCGCGGTTTGGCTGAAGGCTTCAAATCGGCTGGGATCCTGGCTGAATAGCCGGCGCAAGTCCAGGCCCGCACCGCTGGACGCATACAGGGTCTGAAGCGCGCGCCAGGCCGGTGTACGGTCGCAACGCATACGTGTCATGGCAATCCTCCCGCTTAAAAGCCTCAGGCGGCAAGCAGATGTTCGAGCTTGACGGCATCGGCGCAAAACGTGCGAATGCCTTCAGCCAGTTTATCGGTGGCCATGGCATCTTCGTTCAGGGCCAAGCGGAAGGACGCTTCGTCAAAGTTCACCGCTGGCAGGTCCAGCGCACGCGCAGCCTCGGGTTCCAGCACCCGCGGCAAAGCCTGCTCCGAGACGGCCAGCTTTGCGAGCAGGTCGGGGCTGATGGTGAGCAGGTCACAACCAGCCAGCGCCTGTATCTGGCCGACATTGCGAAAACTCGCGCCCATGATTTCGGTCTTGATGCCGAACTTTTTGTAGTGGTTGTAAATCTGCCGCACCGACTTCACGCCCGGATCGTTGGCGCCTGCATTGGCCGCCTCGTCCCACTTGTCGCCAGCGGTTTTTTTGTACCAGTCGTAGATGCGCCCGACAAAAGGCGAGATCAACTGCACCTTGGCCTGGCCGCACGCCACCGCCTGGCAGAACGAGAACAGCAGCGTCAGATTGGTGTGGATACCCTTGCGTTGCAGCTGCCCGGCCGCCTGAATGCCTTCCCAGGTGGATGCGACCTTGATCAGCACCCGATCCACCGCAACGCCTTCGGCTTGGTATAGCGCAATGATGCGTTCGGCACGCGTCACCGAGGCGCTGCTGTCAAAGCTCAGTCGCGCGTCGACCTCGGTCGATACCCGACCCGGGATCAGCGAAAGAATTTCGCAGCCAAAACGCACCAACAGCCGATCCATGATTTCGTCCGGCGCCTGGCCGTGAAATCGCGTTACGGTGTCTTTCAGAATCTGTTGATAGTCGGGCTTTTGGACCGTCTTGAGGATCAGCGACGGATTGGTGGTCGCGTCCTGCGGCTGGAACTGGGCCAGTTGGCGGAAATCGCCGGTGTCGGCGACCACAGTGGTGAACCGCTTCAGCGCATCGAGTTGATTCATTAGCACATTATCCTGCGCATGCCCCGGACGAGGCACGCACCCGGCTAGGCAAGCTGCACCACCGAAACACCGTGATCGGCCAGCCGCAGCCCCACGTCGGCACCGACCCTCAGCACATTGTCGAGGTCCGGCGACACAACGAAGATGAGCCCGAGTTCGGTCTCGAAGCTGTATTCGTAATTACTTCCGAGATACGCAGC
>JANYBQ010000355.1 GCA_025360705.1 Betaproteobacteria bacterium
GTCAGTTACTGCTGGAAGGCTGTATCGAGCTGTCTTTTGCCGACCAGTTTTATGCATTGGCAGGACAAATCCGTCCCGTTTGAGGAGCTGGCATCCGTTCCTACCCCAAACACGCTTATCAACTGGCAACGCGACAGAACCAGCCGCGCCCGTGTTTTCCCCGGTGGGCAGGTAGCGTTTCTGCATTCGGCATCGGTCAACATGGGGGAACAACTCCTAATTCAGACTAGGGGAACAACCGGGTTTCACTGAGAAACGGGGGAACAATTACCCCCGAAACTGTGCTTTCTCCGACTTGTTCCCCCGTATGTTCCCCCGCTTTGGCTTATCAGTCAATAGCCCTCGTTAGCGGCTATTAGTGCTTAAGTCATTGATTTACAAATGAAAAAAGCCTTTAAGAATCGCTCCTTAAAGGCCCTTAATCTGTCTACTGGTCGGTGTGAAAGGATTCGAACCTTCGACCCCTTGCACCCCATGCAAGTGCGCTACCAGGCTGCGCCACACACCGAACTGATAGCAATTATACCGATGCGATAGCGCTCGCTAATAAGTTGCCGACAACAACTCGCGTATTTCCGACAGTTCGCGGCGCACCATCATCAACTGGCCGGCAGCGGGCCCGAATGCGGCGTCCATATCGCCGTCGATGAAGTCATCCAGCTCTGAGTCGCCGGTTTCGATCACCTCCACACCTTCCAGCAATACCTCGCCGTTTTTGCGCTTGTCACGTTCGTTCTGCAGCAGCTCCTGCATCTTGTTGCGCGCGCCACTGATGGTGAAACCCTGGTCGTACAGCAGGTCGCGGATGCGCCGGATCATGAGCACTTCGTGATGCTGGTAATAACGCCGGTTGCCGCGCCGTTTCATCGGGCGCAACTGGGTAAATTCCTGCTCCCAATAGCGCAGAACATGCGGCTTGACGCCGCACAAATCCCCTACCTCACCGATCGTGAAATAACGTTTTGCGGGAATGAGAGGGAGAGCTTTCCCCATTGAAATCAAAGCAGTAGGCGAGAAAGCTTTGAGGTTACTCTAAGAACGCCGTTGATGCAAAGCAAGTCCGCATCGTGGCCGCACAAAATACCTGGGTGCGTCGTTAAAGCGCCAACGGCGTGCGGCCTTCGTCCTGGATCTGATCCTTGAGCTTGTGGCTGGCGTGGAAGGTGACGACCCGGCGCGCCTGGATCGGTATCGCTTCGCCAGTGCGCGGATTGCGGCCCGGCCGTGGCGCCTTGGTCCGAATCTGGAAGTTGCCGAAGCCGGAGATCTTTACGTCGGTGCCGTCCACTAACCGGCCCGCGATCAAGTCGAAAAACGCGTCGATCATGTCCTTGGATTCACGTTTGTTCAACCCGATTTGTTCGAACAGCAATTCGGCCAACTGCGCCTTGGTCAAGGCTGGCGTTTCCAGGCTTTCGATTGTGAATTCCATGCTCCCTCTTCGTTCTTGTAATGTGTCCAGTGCGGTCTCAGACCCTTTGGCGGGCGCCGATTGAAGTGGACAACTGTTCTACGATGGACCGCACCGCGTGGTCGATCTGGTCGTCAGTCAGCGTAGCGTCGTCACTGTTCAGCGTCAAGCGAACCGCCAGGCTTTTTTCGCCAAGCGGCGCACTAACAACAGGCGCGCCGGAGGCCTTGGGCCGGTAGACGTCGAACAGCGTCGCATCGCGCAGCAGCCCTCTACTGGGCGCGACCCAGATGGCGGCCATCAGCATGGCGTGCGTGACGTGTTCGCCCACCAGCACCGCGATGTCGCGTTGCACCGGCTGATGTTTGGAAACAGGCCTGAACTCGGGCACCGGGCGTTGCAACACCGCGTCAAGATCGAACTCGAACATGACCGGGGCACCGGCCAGGTCATAGGACTGGCGCCATTTGGGATGCAGTTCCCCGACATAACCTATCGCGACTCCGCTTACCGACACCCGTGCACAACGGCCGGGGTGCATGGCGCTGTGTTGCCCGGGCTCGAAGCTGGCGACCAGCGGTGCCAGCATGGTTTGCACATCGCCTTTGGCATCGAAGAAATCGACGTTGCGATCTGGTCCGCCCCAGTGCGGCGCGTCCAAGCCACCGCAGGCCATGCCGGCCACACGCATCGGCTGGTGAAAACCTTCCACCGTGGTGTCGGTATTTCTGACCGATGCATCGCGCAGAAAAACACGTCCCAACTCGAACACCCGCACGCGGGGCGCCTTGCGGTCCTGGTTGAATTTCATAACCTGAAGCAAGGAACCCAGCAACGAGGAACGCATAACGCTCATCTGGCTGGCGATCGGGTTCTGCAACTTGATCGGCGCCGGGTTGCCGGCCAGCTCACGCTCCCAGCGTTCCTCGACAAAGCTGAAATTGATGGTCTCGGTATAACCCAAGGCGGCCAGCGTACGGCGCAACGCGAACGGGCTGCGCGTGGCTTCGGGCCGGATCAGCGCCGTAATCGGCGCCAACGGGGGCGTGTCGGGCAAATTGTTATAGCCGATGGCACGCGCCACTTCTTCAATCAAGTCCTCTTCGATCCGCAAATCGAAGCGATATGGCGGCGGCGTAACGGTCAAGGTGCCCGCGTCGCCGCTGGCCATACCACCGTGCATCTTCGTAACCGGCAAGCCCAGCCGTGTGAGCGCTTCGGCGCACTGGTCCAGCGTAAGTGGCATACCGAGGATTCGGGACGCACGGGCAGCACGCAACTGGATCGGAGCCATCACGGGCATATTTACCTGCTGGTCGTCGATCGGACCACACTGCGTGGTGTCGGTTCCGCAGATATCGATGATCAATTGCGTGATGCGTTCCAGGTGTTCAACCGTCTGGCTGGGGTCAACGCCCCGCTCAAAGCGGTGGCCCGCGTCAGTCGCGAAGTTGTAGCGGCGCGAGCGACCCGCCACCGCGCGCGGCCACCAAAACGCGGCCTCCACATAAACGTTGCGCGTGTCGTCCGAGACGGCGGTTGCGTCTCCGCCCATGATGCCGGCCAGCGATTCGACCTGCAGCTCGTCGGCAATCACGCCCACCTTCTCGTCTACCGTTACCGTGGTGCCATTCAGCAACTTGAGTTGTTCTCCCGGTCTTCCCCAGCGCACGTCGAGCCCACCGTGGATTTTGTCAAGGTCGAAGATATGCGACGGACGGCCATACTCGAACATGACGTAGTTGGAGATGTCCACCAGCGCGCTGACGCTGCGTTGCCCGCAGCGCGCAAGCCGTTCCACCATCCACGCCGGCGTGGTGGCTTTGGTGTTGACGTTGCGCACCACGCGGCCGGAAAAACGCCCGCATAAATCGCTTGCGCTGACCTGGACACGCAGCTTGTCGGTGCCGCTGACCGTTACTGCCGGGAAAACCGGGGAGTTCAGGGGGGCGCCGGTGAGCGCCGCGACCTCACGGGCTACGCCGTACACACTCAGGCAATGCGCCAGGTTGGGCGTGAGCTTGAGCGTCATCAGGGTGTCGTCGAGCCGCAACGTCTGGCGCACATTCTGGCCCAGCGGCGCATCGGCGGCCAACTCCAGCAAGCCGCCATGGTCCTCGGACAATTGCAGCTCGCGCGCCGAACACAACATACCCTGGCTCTCGACGCCACGCAGTTGCCCGACCTTTATCAGCAGTGGTTTGCCATCCGCACCGGCCGGCAACTCGGCGCCCACCAGGGCACACGGCACCTTGATGCCGACACGCGCGTTAGGCGCCCCACATACGATGTCGAGCAGCGCTCCTTGCCCCACATCCACTTTGCACTCGCGCAGGCGATCGGCATTGGGATGTTGCACCGCCGCCATGATTTCGCCCACCACAACCTGCGTGAACGGCGGCGCGACCGGCTTTAGTTCTTCCACTTCCAGGCCAGCCATGGTCAAGGTATCGGCCAACTGCCGCGTGGACATCTTGGGGTTGCAAAACTCGCGCAACCAGGATTCGGGGAATTGCATGGTGATTCAAATCCAGGACTACTGAAACTGCGACAGAAAACGAATGTCGCCGTCAAAAAACAGACGCAAATCGTCCACGCCGTAACGCAGCATGGTCAGGCGGTCGATGCCGGAGCCGAACGCGAAACCGATGTATCGCTCCGGGTCCAGACCCATGTTGCGAATCACGTTCGGATGCACCTGGCCCGAACCTGAAACCTCCAGCCAGCGGCCTTTGAGCGGCCCGGTGCCGAACATGATGTCGATCTCCGCGCTCGGCTCGGTAAACGGGAAGAAGCTGGGACGAAAACGAATGTCCAGATCCTTGGTCTCGAAGAAGGCCTGGATGAAATCGAGGTAGACCACCTTCAGGTCCTTGAAGCTGATGTTCTCCCCTACCCACAGGCCCTCGACCTGATGGAACATCGGGGAATGGGTCGCGTCACTGTCAACCCGGTAACAGCGTCCCGGCACTATCACGCGAATCTCGGGCATGGCCTGTCCGGCGTCGATCAGGTTGCGGTATTTCTTCACGTGTTGCACCGCATGGCGGATCTGCACCGGGCTGGTGTGGGTGCGCAGCAAATTGGGCGCGCCCGAAGTACCGCCTTCAACATAAAACGTGTCATGCATCGACCGCGCCGGATGGTCTTCGGGCGTATTCAATGCCGTAAAGTTGAACCAGTCGGCTTCAATCTCGGGGCCTTGCGCGACTTCGAAACCCATGGAGCCAAAAATCGCTTCGATGCGCTCGGTACTTAACGACACCGGGTGCAGACCACCCGCGACACGCCGGCGCCCGGGCAAACTTATATCCAGCGCTTCGGCTTGGAGCTGGACCTGCAGCTCGGCGCCGGCCAGTGCCTCGCGACGCGCGGTCAACGCGGCTTCAATGGCCTGTTTCGCCACATTGACGGCGGCGCCGCGCAGTTTTTTCTCGTCCACCGGCAACCTGGCCAGACTTTTCATAAGTTCGGTTATGCGCCCTGCCTTACCCAGAAAACCCGCCTTGGCGTTTTCCAGATCGGCAGGCGTCACAGCCTCGTTGAAACTTGTTCTGGCGGTGTCAACAATCGAATCCAGCTGGTTCATAAGATCTCTTGTCAATCAATTTGGCTCCTACGCTTCGCTGCCCCAAAGGCGACCTTTTTTCGTGGGGCGGGCCGGCGGAAAAAA
>JANYBQ010000454.1 GCA_025360705.1 Betaproteobacteria bacterium
AAAATATTGCCGCCGCCAATTACCACCGCCACCTCGACGCCCAGACGCGTGATCTCCGCCACCTCATCGACCATACGCACGATGGTGTTGCGATTGATACCGAATTGGTCGTCCCCCATCAAGGCCTCACCCGACAACTTGAGCAATATGCGTTTGTAGGCGGGTTTGGCGTCCGGCATGAACAACTCCTGGTTTGCGGTCAATATCGAAAATTACCCGTAAGGCCGCTCAAGCGCCATGGCTTTCAGCCGGACTGTTTGGCCGAAGCTACCTGAGCCGCGACCTCGGCCGCAAAATCATCCACTTTTTTCTCGATGCCTTCTCCAACCACGTACAAGGTAAATGCCTTGACCGCTGTACCGGTGGACCTGAGCATCTGAGCCACCGTCTGCTTGTCGTTTTTGACGAAGGTTTGGTCGAACAGCGAAACTTCCTTTAGGTATTTTTGCACCCCGCCTTCCACTCGCCTGGTCACAATTTCAGCGGATTGTGGCGGTTTGCCGGCTGCTACCGCGGTTGCCGCGTCTTCCGCTGCCTTGGCGGCTGCCACCGAACGCTCGCGTGCCACCAACTCGGCGGGAACATCGGCGCTGGACAAAGCCACGGGTTTCATGGCCGCAACATGCATCGCCACGTCTTTCGCAGCCACGTCATCACCTTCGAATTCCACCACGACACCAATCCTGGTCCCGTGGAGATAGGTGGCCAATTTGGCCCCGGACCCAAAACGCTTGAAACGACGAAAGCTCATGTTTTCGCCGATCTTGCCTATCAGCCCCTTACGTACATCTTCCAGCGTCGGACCGAAACCATCCTGCGCATAAGGCAAGGCTCCCAGAGCGGCAATGTCGGCCGGATTGTGTTTGGCAACCAACTCCGCGGCCGCGTTGGCAAGCGCCAGGAAGCTGTCGTTTTTGGTCACGAAGTCGGTTTCGCAATTGACTTCGATCAACGCGCCCACGTGGCCGTCGCGGTAATGCGCGACTACGCCCTCCGCCGTCACCCGGCCAGCCGCCTTGCCCGCCTTTGTACCCAGCTTGACCCTGAGCAGTTCCTCCGCCTTGACCATATCGCCCTCTGCTTCGGTCAAAGCTCGCTTGCACTCCATCATGGGCGCATCGGTTTTACCGCGCAGTTCCGCGACCATGTTTGCGCTAATTGCAGCCATTTCTTTTCTCCGTACTTGTTTCAACCAAATTGCAGGGGAAAGCTAAAACAAAGTTTCAGTGGAGGCTAACTTTTACTCAAGTTACGCCGCAACTAAAAAAATGGGGCATCAATGCCCCACGTTCAGCGACGTTGAAAACCTCAGACCGATGCCTCGTTCACTTCAACGAATTCGTCCGTCGTTTCGGACGATACCGCCTTGACAACGTCATCCATGGCATTGGCACGCCCTTCCAGAACCGCATCGGCAATGCCGCGCGCATACAGCGTAACGGCCTTGGCCGAGTCGTCGTTGCCAGGGATGACATAGTCGATGCCCTCGGGCGAATGGTTGGAGTCCACCACGCCAATCAAGGGAATGCCCAGCTTCTTGGCTTCGGCAACGGCAATCTTGTGGTAACCCACGTCGATCACAAAAATGGCATCCGGCAAGGCCAGCATGTCCTGAATGCCGCCAATGTCTTTTTCGAGCTTTGCCAGTTCGCGGGCAAACATCAACTGCTCCTTCTTGCTCATGGCGTCGAGACCGGCTTCCTGCTGCACCTTCATCTCTTTAAGGCGCTTGATCGAGGTCTTGACGGTCTTGAAGTTGGTCAACATGCCGCCGAGCCAGCGCTGGTCGACATAAGGCACACCGGCACGTTGCGCTTCCGCCGCAACGGTATCGCGCGCCTGGCGCTTTGTTCCCACCATCAGGACCGTGCCGCGGCGCGCCGTCAGCTGACGCACGAACTTGGAGGCGTCCTGAAACATCGGCAAAGATTTTTCCAGGTTGATGATGTGGATCTTGTTGCGATGCCCGAAAATAAACGGTGCCATCTTTGGGTTCCAGAACCGGGTTTGATGTCCGAAATGGACGCCGGCTTCAAGCATTTCACGCATGGTGACTGACATGTTTTACTCCAAAGGTTGGGTCTAAAATCCGGGCCGCTATCTGCAACTTGTGAAACGATTGCCGCCAGAAGCGAAATCACCTGCACCAGCGCAAACACCTTGATGGGCCCGGTTTGCTATTTGTTCCGCTAACTTAGCCCATTGGGCCGTCCAGCAAAACCCAATGAGTGTAACACAGGACATCGCCGCTACCTATGCTTTCACCTCCCATATCCCGCCTTGAACGGGTCGACCTGACCGCCACGCGCGACGCGATCCGCTATCGGCGAACCGATGCCTCTTCAGAGATGGAAAAATGTGTCGAAATCGCACAATCCGCTCGTTGCGAACATGTATTTCTGACCCCCATGTTCGCCCAGGCGCGCACCGTTGCCGCGGAGCCGCTAAACCGGCAGCGGCGGTTGGGCGGTCTGGCCGTCTCGGTCAAGGACCTGTTCGACATTGGCGGCCAAATCACCACCGCCGGCTCCGTGCTTTTGTCCGGCAATCTGCCGGCGGCTCAAGACTGTCTCGCAGTGGCGCGCCTGAAGGCGGCAGGCGGCGCCGTCATTGGCCGAACGAATATGGTGGAATTTGCGTTCTCGGGCGTTGGCATCAATCCGCATTTCGGTACGCCCGCCAACGCCGCCGACCCTGGAGAAGCGCGTGTTCCTGGCGGTTCTTCGTCGGGTGCGGCGGTCTCGGTCGCCACCGGCGCGGCGTTCATCGGGTTGGGATCAGACACCGGAGGTTCGATCCGTATCCCCGCAGCCCTGAACGGCATCGTGGGGTTCAAGAATACCGCGCGCCTGGTGCCCACCGCGGGCGCCGTACCGCTGTCCACCACGCTTGACACCGTATGTGCCTTGACCCTCAGCGTTTCCGACGCCATCCTGGCGCATGAAATTCTTGCCACGCGTACAGTCACCAAAAGCGCGGCTCCGCTGTGTGCTTACCGGCTGGCAGTTGCGCGCACGATGATGCAGGACGGCCTGGACGCCACCGTATCGAGCGCCTGGCAACGCACACTCGAGCTTTTGCGCGCACACGGCGCGTCGGTGGAAGAAATCGCCTTATCCGAGCTTGGCGAGTTGCCAGCGATCAACGCCAGTGGTGGTTTTTCCGCTGCCGAGAGTTTCGCCTGGCACCGCCAGCTATTGGCGCAAAACCCGGCCTCGTATGACCCCCGCGTAGCACTGCGGATAGGGCGCGGAGCGTCGATGAGCGCGTCTGAATATCTGGATCTGATACACGCCAGGCGGGATTGGATATTGCGGATGACCATGCGCCTGCGCGGCTTCGACGCCGTGTTGTCGCCGACGGTTCCCATCGTCGCGCCGCCGATAGCCGCGCTTGCGCCAGGTGCGCCGCGAGACGAAGCATTTTTCGCGGTTAATTCCCAGCTACTGCGCAACACCAGCGTGGTCAATATGCTCGATGGCTGCGCGATATCGATCCCATGCCATGCACGCGACGAGTTGCCGGTAGGCCTGATGGTCTGGCACGGTGAAATGCGCGACGATACGGTGCTCAACGTGGCGCTGCAAGTTGAACGGCTGCTTGGTAAAAACTAGCCTGCCTATTTCACACTGCTGGCACTGTACCCCGACCCCAGCTTGGGTTGCTGGCCTTTTTGCGTCAACGCGCGGGCCATGCACTGTATGGAGTTCAACGCGAGCTGGTTGAGATTGGGAAGGTCACCGGCCATCAGGCTGTGCGTGGCAAAGGCCACGACGCGTTTCGGCGTACCAGGTATTAACTCAAACCAAGTTGAAGACTTGAGGAAAATCATGAAAACAATCACCGTCGGAATCCTGCCGCAGGCGCAAATTCGCGCCCGGCTGCTATCGATCGCAAAAGGCAAAATCAAGCCAAAGCCGGGTGAACCCAAGGTTTGGTTCAGTTCCATGCGCTCACTGGCGGGGGTGCTGAGCGACGAAAACCGCGTGCTACTCAAAGTGATTTCGGAAGACAAACCGGATTCGATTGCGGCGCTGGTTCAAGTCACGGGTCGCAAGCCCAGCAACCTGTCGCGCGCCCTGAAAACCATGTCCAACTACGGTCTGGTGGAAATGCAGGTGGTCAATCAGCGGCAGGTGCTCCCTGTGGCCCTGGCCACGGAGTTTCGCATTCTGACTGCGGCGTAGAGACGGTTCTCGTCGGCCCGTGACCATTCACTGCCGCCATCCCCCACCAGCGCACAAGGCGCCCAGTATGCCGGATGGCTATATCGCGGCATCGCCATGACTTTGAGCATGGCCTGGCGCAGGCTCTCGGCCTTGGCGGCTTGCGGGTTGGCGGTGTAGTGCTCGAAGGTGGCGGTCGTCAGCAGCTTGGCCGACTCGCTGTCCACGGCCCGGTGCGTCACCAGCAGGCTGCGGCTGCCGGCGTAGAAGAATCCGCGGGCCAGCCCGCTCAAAGCTTCTTCGGCTTTACCATCTGCCGCTGTGGTGTTGCACGCACTCAGTACCACCCCGTCGGCGTTGAGTTTGAGCGTCAACACAGAATGTCCGCGACGGCTATGCCAAACTGATTGGGGCAATCATGCACCCCAGCTTGTACGGCGAAGCGGCGTTCTTCATCGAATGGAAGAAGTAATATGCCCGAGGTTTGGCTGCCGATATTCTGTAAAGCGAAGCCTTTTTTGAACCTTGAGAGGCAGGCATGAAGATCCGATTTTGGGGAGTTCGCGGTTCCATCGCAGTGCCGGGACCCAGGACGGTCCGCTATGGTGGGAACACAACCTGCATCGAGATCAGAACCGACAACAATGAGCTGATCATCATCGACGCTGGAACTGGTATTTTTCCGCTCTCACAGACCCTGCTTGGCGAGTTGCCACTGACGGCGAACGTGCTGATTACCCATTCGCACTGGGACCATATTCAAGGTCTGCCTTTTTTCATACCCAACTTCATACCCGGCAACGTATTGCGCCTGCATGGTGCCTTCGATCCGGTGTCGGGCACCGGCGTGGAACAGGCCATGGCAGTGCAGCTGCAATATAGCTACTTTCCAGTGCGCGAAGCGGAACTCAAGGCGCGCATGGAATACATCACGCTGATGCCCGAACAAGGCATACAAATCGGCACTGCCACCGTGACGCCTTATTTGTTGAACCACCCGGTGATCAATTTCGGTTACCGGATCGAGAGTGCCGGCAAGTCGGTGTTTTTTACCGGCGACCATGAACCGCCGTACAACATCTACGCCACGTCCGATGACGAGTTCGCCGATTACCAACAATTTGTCGATGAAAAAGCCGAGGCGATCGCACACGCCATGCAAGGCGTCGACGTGCTGATTGCCGACAGCTCCTACACCGCGCAGGAATATCCGGCCAAATTGGGCTGGGGCCACGGCACGTTCGATTCGAGCATCAACTACGCCCGCCAAGCGAACGCGCGGGTTCTGTTCTGCACTCACCACGAACCCACCCGTAGCGACGACGCGCTTGAGGCCGCCCTCGCCCAGGCGCTGGCGGCAAATCCCCTGCAACCGGGCGACCCGGAAGTGCGCCTGGCACGCGAAGGCGACACCTATGAGTTTTAGCCGCGTCCACATGCCGGGCGAATTTGCCTGGGCGCTGGAACTTAGTTGTAACGCGGGCAATCGGGTTTGACTACACCTCCGGTCAAAGTCGATCCGTCCGTTGCCTGGCCACTATTCGACGTGGTATCGACACGACGGATTGAAGATGCCGCGCTGGCCATCTCCTGCAAGCATGCGTTGATGCAGAGGGCTGGCCTTGCAACGGCACGTCTGGCACTGGCGCTGGCTCCCAATTCGCGATCGATCTGGGTCGCTGCTGGACCAGGAAACAATGGCGGCGACGGAATCGAAGCGGCGCTGCATCTGCGTGCCTGGGGCAAAGCGGTCGTGGTTACCTGGCTCGGCGCCCCCGAGCAGGCCAGCGCCGATACGGCCACCGCCTGGCGTCGAGCCACCGGCGCGGGGGTCATGTTTGCGAATGAGCCGCCTGAGCAATTCGATTTTTGCGTGGACGCATTGCTGGGCATCGGCGCCACGCGCGCACCGGAAAGCCGGATGGCGCAATGGATCATGCACATGCGAGCCACACAGGCTCCGGTTTTGGCTGTCGATTTGCCGACCGGCTTGAACGCCGACACCGGAAAAGCAGCCGATGTGTGCGTCCGTGCGCTGGCGACGCTATGTCTACTGACGCTCAAACCCGGACTGTTCACCGCCGACGGACGCGACGCAACGCAGCAGGTGTGGCTCGATACGCTGCAAGTAGATGTGCAAAGCGACCCGCTTGCGCCCCTCGTATCGCCAACCGCCATGCTGGGCGGCGCCCCGGCGGCTCGCGCGCTGCCGCATGCTTCTCACAAGGGCAGCTTTGGCGATGTCGCCATTGTGGGCGGCGCGCCCGGAATGGCGGGAGCCACCTTGCTGGCCGGGTCGGCAGCGCTGCACTGTGGCGCGGGGCGGGTTTATCTGGCGCTACTCGACCCGGCAGCGCTATCGGTCGACATGCAACAGCCGGAGTTGATGGTGCGCGCCGTGGATCAGTTGAACCATGCCGCCACGACCATCGTTTGTGGCTGCGGAGGCGGCATCGCGGTTCGCGCCTATCTGCCCAAAATACTGTCCACCGCCAGCAGTCTGGTACTGGATGCCGATGCGCTCAATGCCATCGCGGTCGATGTGCAATTGCAAACACAGTTGCGCGCGCGGGCTAAGCGCGGCTGGCGCACGGTACTGACACCCCATCCGCTGGAGGCGGCACGGCTGCTGGGCATAACCAGCGCCGAAATACAGGGGGATCGGTTGGCAGCCGCGCGGCAGCTCGCGCGGGAATTTGAATGCACGGTTGTACTCAAGGGATCGGGGACCGTTATTGCGGCAGCGGATCGCATACCGTTTATCAATCCCACCGGGAATGCGCGCCTGGCAACTGCCGGCACCGGCGACGTGCTGGCCGGCGCAATTGGCGCGGGACTGGCTGGTGGAGCGTCTGAATTCCAGGCTGCCTGCGAAGCGGTCTACCTGCATGGGCAATGCGCGGACGATTGGCCGGCCGGAAAGGCACTTACCGCATCGATGCTGGCCCGGTCGCTGCGGCCTGCCTCAACTGGACCGCAACCTCCATAACAACGCCTCTACGCCCTTCACCCCCGGCCGGCGAATGGCATCTTGGTGGCCATCACGGTGTGGAACATCACATTGGCCTGCAGCGGCAGATTGGCCATGTACAACACCGACTGGCCGACGATGGCGACGTCCATCAGTGGCTCGATCGCGATTTCTCCGTTGGGTTGGATAACGCCGGTGGCCATACGCTGCGCCATCTCGGTGCCCGCGTTGCCAATGTCGATTTGTCCTACCGCGATGTCGTATTTGCGCCCGTCCAGCGAGGCGGTCTTGGTCAGGCCCGTCACGGCGTGTTTGGTGGCCGTATAAGCGATTGAATGCGGCCTGGGGGTGTGCGCCGATATTGAGCCGTTGTTGATGATGCGGCCACCGCGCGGCGACTGGGCTTTCATGATCCGGAATGCCTGCTGGATACACAGGAACATTCCGGTAAGGTTGATGTCCACCACATTGCGCCACTGCGCCAGCGTAAGGTCTTCAAGCGGAATAGCCGGCGTATTGATACCGGCGTTGTTGAAAAGTAGGTCCAGTCTTCCCCATTTGGCTACAGTTGCCGCGAACAATGCCGCCACCGCATCCGGATCGGCAACATCGGCGGAAACGGTCAGCACACGTTCGGCAGCGCCACTGAACTCGGCGACAGCGTCCAGCGGGGCTGTTCGGCGGCCGGCCAGCACGACGCGGTAACCATCGGCGAGCAGCGCCAGCGCGGCGGCCTTGCCAACCCCCGTGCCCGCACCGGTTACGACCGCGACTCTTGAATGGGTAAACATGCTAATTCGGCTCCAGATAAATAAATAATATTGCGCGGCTCTTGAGACATCGCCCGGTTGATTTCGAGCCGTCTAGCGGCGCGACTGATGGCCGCGTTTGCCTGCGGCCGCCTTGCCGGCCGCTCCTTTGCCGGCAAGACCTGCCGGCTTGCGTGCACGCACCGACGGTTCGCTGATCTTGCGCGATTTGCGCGCAACCGAGCTGTCCGACGCACCATCACCACGACCAGCACGCGCGGGCCCCTCGTGCGCCGCGCCCTTGTCTTTCATGGCCCGCGCAAGCAGGTCATCGCCCTCGCGCACCAGGCGGAAATCGATGCGCCGGCCATCCAGGTCCACCCGACTTACTTGCACCCGAACCCGCGTGCCGATTGCGTAGCGCATGCCCGTGCGTTCACCACGCAGTTCTTGTCTTAGCTCGTCGAAGCGAAAGTATTCACCGCCCAGCTCCGTGATGTGCACCAGACCCTCGACATACATCGCGTCCAGCGTGACAAAAATTCCGAAGCTGGTGGCTGCCGTTACAACACCGCCGTACTCTTCTCCGAGATGCTCGCGCATGTACTTGCATTTGAGCCAGGCCTCCACATCGCGGCTGGCCTCGTCCGCGCGTCGCTCATTGGCGCTGCAATGCAGGCCGGCCTGCTGCCAGGCCAGGCCTTCGGCGTTGAGTTTGAGCGGCTTTTCTCCCGGCTCCTTGACCTTGGCGGCGAGGCCCTTTTCAAGCCGGCGCGAAAGTTTGGCGTGCGCTTCACCCGGCGCGGGCAAAGCCGGCAACTGGTATCTGGTTTTTGCCAGGATCGCCTTGATCACACGGTGCACCAGCAAGTCCGGATACCGCCGGATCGGACTGGTGAAATGCGTATAAGCGTCGAACGCCAGACCGAAGTGGCCGCCGTTGGTCGGCGTATAAATCGCCTGCTGCATCGAGCGCAGCAACATGGAGTGAATTTGCAACGCGTCCGGACGGTCCCTGGTAGCCAGGGCAATGGCCTGGAACTCGGCCGGCTTGGGATCGTCGGTAATGCTCAAACCCACGCCGGTGGCCTTGAGATAACTGCGCAGAATCTCTTTTTTCTCCGGCGTCGGACCCTCGTGCACGCGATACAGACCCGGGTGTTTGCTCTGCAAAATAAAGTCGGCGCTACACACGTTGGCCGCCAGCATGGCTTCTTCGATCAGCTTGTGCGCGTCGTTGCGCGTGCGCGGAACGATCTTTTCAATACGTCCGCTTTCATCGCAAACAATTTGCGTCTCGACGGTTTCGAAATCAACCGCGCCACGTTTGTTGCGCGCACCCAGCAGGGCTCGATACACGTCGTGCAGGTTGAGTAGATCGCCAATCCGCTCCTTGCGTTTCAGTGCCGCCGAGCCCTTGGTATTGGCCAGGATCGCGGCTACCTCGGTGTACGTGAAACGCGCGTGGCTCCACATCACGGCAGGGTAAAACTGGTACGCACTGACCTCACCATCCGAGGTCACGAACATGTCACAAACCATACACAGCCGCTCGACCTCGGGGTTGAGCGAGCACAAACCGTTGGATAGTTTTTCCGGCAACATGGGAATCACGCGGCGCGGGAAATAAACGCTTGTGGCGCGGTCGTAAGCGTCGATGTCGATCGCCGAACCGGTGTCAACGTAATGGCTCACGTCGGCAATCGCGACCAGCAGGCGCCAGCCCTTGAGAGCCGACTTGCCACGGCCCGTGCTGGCGGGCTCGCAATATACGGCATCGTCGAAGTCGCGCGCGTCCTCACCGTCGATGGTGACGAGGGCGACGTCGGTCAGATCGATGCGATGCTTTTTGTCTTGTGCGCCAACCTTGTCCGGCAGGGTCCGGGCCTGCGCGACACAGGCTTCGGAAAATTCATGCGGCACGCTGTATTTGCGCACCGCGATTTCAATCTCCATGCCCGGATCGTCGATTTCACCCAGCACTTCCTTGACACGGCCCACCGGCTGCCCATACAGGGCCGGCGGTTCGACCAGTTCGACCACCACCACCTGTCCGGTTCTGGCGGTACCGGTTGCACCCTTGGGGATCAGCACGTCCTGGCCATAGCGCTTGTCTTCCGGCGCAACCAGCCAGACGCCGCTTTCCTGCAGCAGCCGCCCTATGATGGGTTGCCGCGGACGCTCCACGATCTCGACCACCCGTCCTTCGGGTCGGCCCTTGCGGTCGCTGCGCACGATGCGCACCTTGACGCGGTCCTTGTGCAATACGGCCCGCATCTCGTTCGGAGGCAGGTAAATATCGGACTCGCCGTCGTCTCGGGAAACGAATCCGTGGCCATCGCGATGGCCCTGGATAGTGCCCTCCACTTCGTCCAGCAGACCGCTGGATGGACTAATATTCTTGATACAATCGCTCTCTTTCCTGAAATGCCCAGGTGGCGGAATTGGTAGACGCACTAGTTTCAGGTACTAGCGAGTAACTTCGTGGGGGTTCGAGTCCCTTCCTGGGCACCATCCAATGTTTAATAAATAAGCGCCGCTGATTCAGCGGCTTTTTTTTGCCGGCCTGGAAGCTGCCGAAAAACTTATACAGGCACGGCAACAAGGTCGTGCCCCTGTGTTCCCACAATACGCGCCTGAGTGAACTCCCCGACCCGGAAGGTCTTGCTGATTTTCTCGGGCGGCAACAGCTTCACGTTGCCGTCGATCTCTGGCGCATCGGCATAACTGCGTCCCATACCGCCGCGCCGGCCCAGACCTGGCGCGGAATCCACCAGCACCTGCATGGTGGCACCGACGCGTCTTTGCAGCCGCGTCGCGGACACATGCTCTGCCACCGCCATGAAACGTGCACGACGCTCCTGGCGCAATTCAAGCGGCAACATGCCGGGAATATCGTTGGCTACGGCACCGTTCACGGCGCTGTACGCGAAGCATCCGGCACGGTCGATTTGCGCTTCCTGCATGAACGCAAGCAGGTGCGAAAACTCGGTTTCCGTTTCTCCCGGAAAACCGGCGATGAAAGTACTGCGCACGACAATTTGCGGACAGCGTTCGCGCCACTTCAAAATGCGCTCCAGGTTCTTCTCGCCACTGGCGGGTCGCTTCATGCGTTTGAGCACATCCGGATGGCTGTGCTGCAGAGGAATGTCCAGATACGGCAGGATGCGCCCGCTCGCCATCAAAGGAATGACTTCGTCCACGCTGGGGTAGGGGTACACGTAATGCAGCCGCACCCAGGCACCATACGGATCGGCCATTTCGCCGAGCGCCTGCACCAGTTCCAGCATACGGGTGCGTATCGGTTTGCCGTCCCAGAACCCGGTGCGGTATTTGACGTCCACGCCGTACGCCGACGTGTCCTGGCTGATCACGAGCAGCTCCTTGACGCCGCCTTCAAACAAGGCACGCGCTTCGTTGAGCACATCGCCGACCGGGCGCGACACCAGGTCGCCGCGCATGGACGGGATGATGCAAAAGGTGCAACGGTGGTTGCAACCTTCGCTGATCTTCAAGTAGGCGTAGTGGCGCGGCGTAAGTTTGATGCCGGCAACTCCAAAGGAATTCGGTACCAGGTCCAGGAACGGGTCGTGCGGCTTGGGCAAATTGGCGTGCACCGCGTCCATTACTTCCTGCGTCGCATGGGGGCCGGTAACCGCAAGCACCTTGGGGTGTACCTGGCGTATCAGATTGCCACCGTCAGCGCCAGCCCGCGCCCCAAGGCAACCGGTGACGATCACACGGCCGTTTTCCGCCAGCGCTTCACCGATGGAATCGAGACTTTCCTTGACCGCGTCGTCGATGAAACCACAGGTGTTGACGATCACCAGGTCGGCACCGGCCAGCGTTCTGGAAGTCTGGTAGCCCTCGGCGCTGAGCCGCGTCAGGATCGACTCGGAATCCGTCAGGGCTTTGGGGCAGCCGAGGCTGACGAAACCCACCATTGGCGTTTTAGTAGCAGGGGAAAGAACTTCACTCATCTGCGTATTGTCGTCGGGCGGCCTGGACGTAATCCACCACGACCGAGAGGGCGTGAAGCAGGAAGGTTAAATTGCTCTCAGCGTTTCAGGCCGAACGTGCCCAATACCTGCTCGGTCTGCTTTTGCATCTGTTCCTGCATCTGGGTAAACAGGGCCCTGGATTGTTCCAGACTGCCGCCCATGACACCTTGCAATAACGGCGATTGCACGGTCATGAACTGCGACCACATCTCGGGCGTCAGCGCCTTGGACTGCTCGCCAAGCTTGGCCTGAACCTCCATCAGCGTCTGCATGTTCTTTTCAAGGTAGCCACCCATGAAACCTTGCATCGTATGACCGTAAAGCGGATGATGTTGGACAACACCGGAGCGGTAAACATGGGCGACCCATTCGCTTCCTGCTCCAGGATGATTTGCATCAGGATGCTGCGCGTCAGGTCTTCGCCGGTCTTTGCGTCCGACACCACAAATGCCTCGCCATCCATCACCAGTTGGCGGACTGCGGACAAGGTGATGTAGGCCGAAGTGTCGGTGTCGTACAGGCGTCGATTGGGATATTTCTTGATGACCCTCTGCGCCTTGCGTGAGGCCACGGGATTCTTACTGCTCATTACGGGGGTTCCTCTGGACCGGGCTGGCGCCTGGTTTGTATTGCGGTGCAACACATTTTAGGCAGAGCGCCGTGGCACAACCCGAAGGTTTACCCTGAGCATAAAACACAGATATCGAGAGTCGGCAGATTTCGGTTTCAGAATGGTGGAATTGGCTACACGTGCCGGTACCCGAGCTGGAGGTTTTCAAGACGGGCTTTCACATAGCGATCGGCATGCTGATGGCGTTCGTCAACTCGTTGCGGCAACGGACAAAGGCCGACGTGGTCCTAGTGTCAGGGCGCCGTGCTGATCCACTTGGCATCGATCAGCGGGAGACCTGCCGCGCCTTTCCCGGTTTGCCGTCCTCGTCCATTGCCACGACAAGGTACTGGGCACCGGCAAGACGACGGTCGCCATGCGCATGGCCGAGATCCTGCTGCATGTAATGGAGAACCAGCGCGACGACCTGGTGTTCGGCTCGAAGAACGAAGTCGAACGTATCCGAGCGTTACCACCGCGAACCGTCGACGAAGGAACGCGGCAATCCGCTCTTTGCCGAGCGCGGCCTGTTTCGCGACTGAACCGCGCCTGCCTCATCCTGACTACGAAAACGAGGAGCAAACCCATGTCCGAACGCCATCCGATCATCGCTATTACCGGCTCTTCCGGCACGGGCACCACGTCGGTGACGCGCACTTTCGAAAGCATCTTTCGGCGCGAAGGCGTGCGGGCAGCCATCATCGAAGGCGATAGTTTCCACCGCTACGACCGCCAGGAGATGAAGCTGCGCATGGCCCAGGCCGAGACGGCCGGCGACCGCAACTTCAGCCACTTCGAGCCCGAGAACAACCTGTTCGCCGAACTCGAGCAGCTGTTTCACGGCTATGCCGAATCCGGCACCGGCAAGTGCCGCAAGTACCTGCACAACGACGAGGAAGCCGCGCCCTACAAGTAGCCACCCGGCACCTTCACGCCGTGGGAAGACCTG